>CAUZBV010000286.1:0-5349 GCA_963578115.1 Myxococcales bacterium | reverse complement strand
GGGGACGTGCTTACGCCACCTGTGGGCCTCAACTGCAGTTCACACTTTCAACGCCTTTGGACGCCCACCTCGAGTTGGGGGATTGTGGCAGAGCGGCCGAGGGGCACGTGGTCGCAACCGTCACATTGGAGGGACTGGAGGCGAGTCTGGGCGCCGGGCCCGCGCGCGCTGAGCTCTATTGCTGCGGCGAGGTGGTCGCCGAACAGACACTCGCGGAGTCAGGCACCTTCCAATTGGAACACAACGCCACAGAAGCTGGCTGGTACCGTATTGAAATATGGAACGGCGACTCGCCGCTCTGCATCACAAACCACATTGTTTTGGCTGATTAAGGTGGTCTTCATGGCTTTATCGAAAGCAACGTTTCTCATACGCACTGCGCAATTATCGGCTCTCATCCTCTTCCTCGGCATATCGAGCCTCGGCTTCGCCCAGGAAGCGGCGTCGCCCAAGGCCGCTGCCGTCGAGGAGAGCACCGACGTTCGCGCGTCCTACGTGCCGCAGGACCTGGCCCCTTCCATCGAGGTCTACCGCGATGGGGACCGCGCCGTCACCGTGGGCGCATCGACACAGATTTGGGGGATCCCCTATCTGGGTGAAGACGCCCTGGTCGCTAACGACGACCCCTCCGACAACGTGGGTTTCCGCGCTCGGCGAGTGCGATTCGGCATCCAAGGTGACATCCTCAAGGGCGTGCGCTTTGGCCTGACATTAAACGCGTTGGGCAACGGCGACGACATCGTCCACGATGTGCGCCTCAGCTGGCGGCCCATGGACGAGATCGGTCTGTCCATCGGATCAGCCAAAGTGCCCTATGGACGCAGCGCGCTCGAATCCTCCAGCCGACTACGTTTCGTGGACCGGCCCTTGGGCACCGGCGAGGTCGCCATTGGAAATCGCCTGGGTCTGACCATGGAGGGCGCTCTGTTTGGCGGGGCCTTGGGGTACGTGGTTGGGGTCTACAACGCCGGCTCGCGCTTCGCCAATGGCAACGAGAGTAAAGGTCTGCTCACGGGTGGTCGCATCGAGAGTGCTCCCTTTGGACCCGCAGCGACGCTTCGTCCGGGGGACTTCCGAATGGTGTTGGGCGGCGGCGCCCTCTACGAAGACGGGCCCACCGTGAACACGTTGGCGTACAGTGGCGACCTCCATCTGGAGTTTCAAGGATTTCGACTTCGCGGAGAGTACCTCGCCGACCAAAGAGAGCCCGACACACAACCCAAACTGCCGCCCACAATCTCGGGCCGGGTGGACCGCACTGTGATCATCGCCGAGGCCACTGCGTTCATTTATTGCGATCTCGTAGAGTTGGCCTTCCGCTATGAACGCTACGACAACAACAAAGGGCTGGACGACTATGGCGATCAACAGGTCTTTGCGGGGGGTGTGAACTGGTACGTGGACGGTCATCGGCTGAAGGTCCTGGCTCATTTCACCCATCGCGATGAGGTGACCGACGGGTGGGAGCTCGACAACGACGCGTTTGTCGTGTCGGTGGTGGGCGCCCTTTAATGCGATACCGATGCATCATAGCGCTGGCGTTGCCGACGCTCATCGCCTTGGGACCCGGCTGCAAAGACGAACAGTTTGCGGAAGTTGTACGGATCCAATCGCTCGACCAGGTCATTGGCGGACCCGCCGCACACGGGGACGTGGGCGACTACCTCCTGCAGAACGATCGGATCCGGGTCGTTATCCACGGCCGCCCCGTCGTCTGTGATGACCCCGACACCGAGGACTGCCTGGGCACCAAGATGGATGACCGCGTAGTGGGCATCAACCCGCGCCACAAAGGGTCCACCGTCGTCTTCGGCGGGTCGATCATCGACGCGGATCTCCAGCGACAAGAGACCCGTTACCGATCCGGCCGGGGTTTGGATCAGTTCTTTGAGTTGGGCCCCATGGTCAATTTGCGGGTCCCACTCCCTGACCGCACCTTTGTTGCCGAGAACTTCACGGTCGTACGATCCAAAGCCGACGAGAATGGCGGTGCGCTCCTCCGAGTCGAGGGAAGCGCCGGCAACGTGGTGGAAGTCATTGGGCTGTTGGGACTCATTATCCCGGCCTTGGACGCCAAACAATTGCGCTTCATTACAGACTATGAAATTCGGCCGGGCGAATCCTTTGTGCGCATCACCACCGAGGTGTGGCCATCCGGCGAATGGGATCAGAGTGACGTCATCACCATGGACGGGTTTCAGACTCCAAAGGGCCTAATGAACATCCTCTTAGGCACCCTGGATCCCTCCTGCGAAGACGACAGCGACTGTGACGCAGCGGCGGGTGAGACCTGTCAGGCGGTCTTGTTGGGCTCACTAAAAACCTGCCTCAGTGACGAGTCGGAAGGCGCGGGTTCGTTTGGTGCCTGGTTGGTACTCATGGGCGGCAAGCTCAAAACCTTTGTGGAAGGTGCAGGCTTCGATCCCTGGCTCAATCTGCGAACCGCCATCTCCCAGAGCATCGACATTTTTAACAACCCCATCCTCTACGACTACATGGTCGGGGTGGGAGACCGTATCTCGTATTCGTTCTTTAGCGGGGAAGGCGGCATGCTTGTGCCGGTGGCGTCCTCCAACTTTACCGTGGCCATCGCCAACGAGCGCCACTGCACCGTGAGTGATCCGGAATGCCTACAGGGGAAAGCCCTTCGGATGACCGGCTTCTTTGCCATCGGCGAAGGGGACGTGGCGTCGGCCATGGCGCCCTACTATGAACAACGAGGAATTTCCACCGGCGAGCTCACCGGTGTGGTGCTGGCCGCATCCACAGGCACGCCACTCTCCGACGTGGACGTCTTTGTGTTTGCGAACCCGTGGTTGGGGGAATCGGACGCCTTTATCCAAGAGAAGACCTATGACGACCTGATTCAGGCCCACCGCGAGGCCACTCAATCGGCGGCGCGACCGGCCGGCGACACCGGCGTCATCACACAGATGCGCACCGACGTGGGTCTGGATCCGCGACGGGACGGCGACTTTCACGGTCCGATCCCGGCGCCCAACGACTTTTCGCGCTACATCCTCGTGGCGTATCACGGCACCACCATCAGCGACCTGCATCCGGTTCAGATCCAGCCCAACAAGCGCACGCACGCGGTGATCATGCTGCCCCAAGAGGGGATCCTCATGTTTGAGGTCCAGGGGCCCGATGGACTGTTGATCCCCGCCAAGATGACCTTGGGACAATGCCTATCCGAGTGCGCTCTGGACGCCGATTGCGCGTCCAAGTCCAAGATCTGTGATGCGGTCACCCGTCTCTGTGTCCCCGAGAATGGGTGCCAGGGCAACACGGACTGTGATCCGGATGAAGTGTGCGACACGGACACCAACGCCTGCATCTGCCAACGTGCCGGACAACACCCCCGCGAACTGGGCGGCCATTGGCTCACCGACGGCACCTTGTCGACGGTTTACACGGGTGCCCATGCCCATTCGATACCCGTCACCCCAGGCGTGTATGAGGCCGTGTTCTCCCACGGCATCGAGTACAGCATCGATCGACAGTACGTGACCGTGCGGCCGGGCCTGACCACCCGCGTCGTAGCCCATGTGGAACCCGTGGTGGACACCACCGGGTATGTATCGGGCGACTTCCACGTGCACTCGGGCAACAGTCCCGACTCCGGGGTACCCCTCGGCACCCGGATCTTGAGTTACGCAGGGGAAGGCGTGGAGTTTGTCTCCGCATCGGATCACGACGTGCTCACGGACTACTGGCCCGCCATCCGCACCCTGGGCCTGGAACGGTGGGTATCGACTCAGGTGGGGATTGAGACCTCTCCCTTGTTGATGAATCACTTCTTGGGCTTCCCCATGCACTTCGACGAAAACGCACCCGAGAATCTCCCCGATGCGTCCTCCTATCACTGGTACGGGCAACCGCCGGTCGAGGTCATCAAATCCATCTGCGGGGCGGGTTCATTAGAGAGCGCTCCTGTTCCGGGCCTGGAAGGCGAGGACTGCCACAGCGTGGTGGTCTTTGCCCACGTGTACGACTATTTTAATAGCTACGGGCTCAACCCATTCGACCTCAAACTCTCGCCCAGCTTCATGGCCTTGGGGGATCCCCTCTTCCGCGAAGAGAACTTCTCGGGCGCGTTTCATGGAATGGAAGTGGCCAACGGGAAGAGCCTCGACTTCATACGCCGACCCACGTTCAGTGAGATCCGAGCCTACAAAGGCGAGCTGACCAAGCTGATCGATCAACTCAGCGCCAATGAGCTGACTGTCGATGAATTGGCCGACGCACACATCGCCTTGGGACGGGCCATGGTGCGTCAGATGCTGGCACGCACCCCCGAGGAGCAAGACGCCTTCATGGACGCCACCGAAGGCGTGGACTGCAGCTGCTTTGTAGCGTCCGAGACGTGCACACCGCCCGAGGCCGAAGACGACGCCCCCTGCGACAATGTGCGCGGGGTGGTGGATGATTGGTTCCGGATGAACAACCGCGGTGTCTATCGAAGCGCCATGGCCAACTCCGACAGCCACGGTCTCTACGACGTGGAAGCCGGCATGCCTCGGAATTTCATTCGGAGCAACACAGACTTTCCCAGCCGGATTAAGCCAGTCGCCCTCAATCATTCGGTCCGCTTGGGGAAGATGGTGGCTTCGTACGGCCCCTTCATCCGCTTTGACATCGGCGACGCACATGTGGGCGACTGTGTCGAGGTAGAGGAAGAGTCCTCTGTCACCCTCAACATCACGGTTCAGTCCCCGCTGTGGTTCGATGTGGACCGAGTAGAGGTCTATCGGAACGGCCGGGTGATCCGCGTCTACGAGGACTGCCTGGCAACCCCGAATGATTCGGATTGCATCGCGCTGCCCAACAACTCGGTGCAAAACCTGAAGGTGTCCATCGAAGACACGCCCGAGGGAGACACGTGGTATGCGGTCGCAGCCTTGGGGGTCAAAGGCAAAGATTTGGCGCCCGTATACAGCTCATCGCCTCTGGAGCGATTTGGCCTCACCGAATCCCTGGCCAGCCTCTTCGACGCCATCCCGCTGGGATTGGGCGGCGACCCGGTTAAGAGCCCGAGCGTACACAGCACGGTGCCCTACGCGATCACGAATCCCATCTGGGTGGACAGCAATGGCGATGGTTTCAAACCCATCGATGGGGAACCACCCCTGTGGGCGACCCCCGAAGATCCCTGCGCCCGCTAATCGCGCGGACCACTCAGACCCTCCGTTTAAGGAAACATTTCAAGGTACTCAAGGCCTTTGAGCGTCGCGAGCACAAAGCAACCCAACACCGTTACGGCCGTGGCCACACCGACCGCGATGGCCGCATTGCGGTACCTCGGCTGGTTCACGCGCTCGGCCGGCATCACCACCGCCAGGATGGCAC
>CAUZBV010000285.1:0-5352 GCA_963578115.1 Myxococcales bacterium | reverse complement strand
TTCATGATGGCCTGGAGCGGCTGGACGCGCAGATCCGCAGGATCCGACGTTTGCCCCACCAGGTGAAAGAGTGTTTGCAAGATGTGCTCCGGTTTAACAACCTTGGCCTTGATGTCCTCCGACGGTGCACCGGTCACCAAGTCGGTCTTGGTCGGCATCATGCCAATCTCGGAGCTCGCCCCAACAATCGTGGCCCCGCGAATTCCGGCTCCCGCCAAGAATGTACCGTTGGTGAGCGAGTGATCTCGCCCGCTGTTGGCGTTGATCATGGCCGAGCGGCCAAACTCGCTAAATCCAACGATGGTCGTGTGGTCGAGCCAACACGACCCTGTGTTCTTGTATTCCGTACACTCTAAGTAGTTGATCAGACGGGCGACGGCGTTAAACCCTCGTTCCTGCGTTGGGCCTTGGTCGGTGGTCCATTCGTCGTAGTGGGTGTCCAACGTTGTGTCGTTGGCTTGGAAGCTCACCACACGGGCTACCCCTTCGGTGATGGCCAAGGCGGCCGCGGCGGCACGCGCTTCAACCGACGTGGTCGTGGACGCCGTGCTGGTGCTCATCCCAAAATGCCCGCGGATCATCGTATTGAAGTCGCCGGACTTCTTAAAGTCGAAGAGTTGATCCAATCCCCCCAGCACCATCTCCCTCGCTTTTAACCGCGCAGATTCGGCGTTTTGAAGCATGGGCGCCTTCAAGGACACCGGGCATACCGAGGAATGGCTCAACATGGCATCCAAGTGGGTCGCCACTTTGGGATGCATCGCTGGGCCCGAGGATTGGAGCACTCGCACCAGATCCTTGACGCTGCTGACCTTGAGCCCCGAGGCGAAGTTGGGTTGGTCCACATTATAGGTCTCCACGCGCATGGCCAAATTGGGCACAAGCTGCTCTCCGCCCAATTGTGACGCCAACCAAGTGGCCGCTGAGGATCCCCGGGCAGCGAGACCGCTGGGCGCTTTGCCCGTCAAAAATCGACGCCGCCCCGCTTCATGGGTCAAGGTCTCGGCAGACATGCCGCGTACAATGGCCAACTTGTCAAAGTGGTCCATCAGCTCGCCCATAAAGGGCCCCAACTTGTCCGGCTGACCATCCGCTCGAATGACCTCGTACAGCTGCCCATCATTGCTGGGCTCGTCCAGGAGTTTGTACCCGGGCTGCGTCAACGAAGTGGCCACGTTGCCCTCATTGTAGAACCCGCTTTCATCCCTCGGATCCAACGAGAGCATCAAGTCCCAAGCGCCGGAAAAATACACAAACACAAAGAAATGATCTTTGCCCTCGACGGGGCCGCCCACACAGGTTGGACAATGATTGCTTCCATCATCCGCCAACGCCAAGCGAAGAAGTGGATCCAAACCGGCTGCGCCCGCCGCGGTCAGGCCGCCCACCCCCAGCAATCCGCGAACGATTTGACGTCTTGTTATGTCGTTGTGTCGCATCATTCGCTCCTAATACGTATAGAAGTTGGGGTGCGTCAGCAGCCCCACACAAAGGCCGTGCCATGTATCTCTTGGGTCTTCGCTGACATGCGATGAGGACTCAAAAAACCACCGCCAAGGCTCCATTTCCGGGGCATCGACGCCCACACGACGACCGTAGTAGCGCATAAGCAGCATTTGCACGTTGGCCACAACAGCTTCGGGATTGGTCTCCCATGTGTCCGACGGATCCGCATGGACCCAAAAGACGCGTTCGCCTGGCAACGCGGCCAACTCCGCATCCAAATGAGTCGTACAGATCCAACGAGCCGCATCGTCCAAGAACTTCAAAAAGAGTGTGGAGACCGACAAATCTTCCTGAGTCACATCGACATAATCGGGTTTACCCAGGGTCTGGTCGAGCACCTCCAGTTGGTTCTTCCCGTCCTCATCCCAACCGACTCCATTCGTCACCCGGCGAAACGCTTTGTCCAGTTGGTCGATGTTCATCCGGCGACGATGGCGAATGATCAGGGGAACCAAAGGTGCCTCAACCGCCGGTGACATCGCCCCACTGACCGGAACCCGCTCGCTCTGCTGGACTGCGCTGATGTGGACCGATAGGGACTCCGCTTCGGGCCCTTGCGCGTTGCAGGCGACCGCCGCCATGGCGGATAGAACTATAATCCACCCGAAGGACACGATTCGTTTCCTATTCATCGGAGCCTCCGATACGCGTCACTCATGACAATCTGCTTGACCAAGCTCCTGTAACTGTAGTTCGAGGCAGCAAAATCCACGGCCAGCGTGTCGATCCATTCCTTGTCCACCACATCCGTACTGCGTCCGAAGAGCTGCTCCGCCGCCCGGTTGGCGACACATCGCGGCAAACGATGATCCACGACGCCCTTCATGGCCAACAATCGAGGACCCGCTTCCACATTCTTCATGTGACCGTCGTAGCGAAACACATACGAATTCAGCATCCCCAAATACGGTTCTTCTGCCGGCGACACCGCGTTCACTAGGTAGAAACGCTTGCATTCATCACCACACAACTGACCGGTCAACGCACAGATTTCGCAATCGGCACGAAGCGGTGGAAAGTCCACTGGATTCAGATAACCGGCTCCCGTCTCGCCCCAGCGGCCCCAAAACGCCGCCGCCGGTTCCAAGCGTCCGTGGCAATAGTCGCACCCTTCGCGTTGTTGCAGATCCGGATGCAACGTACTCGCGAGCGCAATGCCTTTCTCCGGCGCTTCAAAAGGCTCACACAAGAATCCATTGTAAAATCGGTTCGCACGAGAGCGGTTTGTCTGGAAACGCAACAGATACATGGGATCGGTGAGCAGCCCCGCATGGTAATCGGGCAAGGTGATCTCCACCCAGGTGTCGTCCAAAAAATCGAGGACCGGGATGTCTTCCAAAGGAAGGGCGCGCGGCGTAAACCGATTGATGCGTGGGACGCCCACCTGGTTGTGCAAAAAGAACGAGATGGGCCCATTGATCCACGCTCGGTTGTCCTCAAAGAGCGCCATGTAGGGCAAGTCGTCCCCAATCACCGCTCCAATCCGCTTTTCAAAGGCCTCGGCCATGCTTCGATTGATCGCAAGGTAGGTGCCTCCATAGCGGCACCAGCGCAAGTCCGGACCACATCCACAGGCCGGGTCCTTTTGGCCTTCCAGCGTGCCGCATGGCGTGGCCGTCGGCGACACCAACGCCTCCTGTGCATCAAACGCACAGACTTTTACTTTCTTGGTTGGGTTCGATTCCCAATAGGGCAATATCCAGCGATAGCCTTCCTGCACCCCACCCGAGCCGTCAGCGACCGTCTCGATCTCCGTGTTGTCCGGGTCCACCTTGTCATCACGACACGGAATCACTTTGTTTCGATACGTGGCCGCGACCCCCTTGCGCCAATAAAGCAATGAGCCAGGTTCCCGCGAGAAAGCGGCCCGAAAATTCGTCAGCGGAAAGTTGGTGATGTTGGGCCAAAAGATCTCGCGAAAGTTTCGAACCGTCTGCTCCACAAACTCATCGCCATCCAACCAGTCATCAAGCAGCCATTCCGGCACGTCGTCCAGCTCGTCCAACAGCGCGTACTCGTCCAACGTGGGAATGGTGCCACGCAGGTCGAGACTCAACGCTCGCAATACTTGATACTTGTCCACTTTCAGGATGTCGGGTGGACACACCAGATCCGCGTTCGGCAACGAGCCAGACGTGGAACCAGGAAAGAAACACACGAGCCACGCCCCAAGAACCAACCCGCATGTCTTCCGCAACATCATGGTAAGGACTCCAAGAGAAAGCCTCCGAGCTTCCAGTACTTAATGAGCAATTGTTCTTCCGGACTCAATGGATCTTTCCCGAGCGGCATGACCTTGATTCCGTCGGCATCCACCTTGACCGCCGCGAGGATCAGGTCGATGTTGGCCTCCCACTGTGCGGGACTGTCCAAATAGAGTTCTTCCTCCACGAAATAATCGATGGGGCCATGACAACCGGCGCAATAGGCCATACTCAGGGGCTCGACATCGGCCTTCCAGGTGCTGGTCGGAACTTGCGGCTCGCCCGGGTTCACTCGATAGAGACCATCTGCGGCAACCATGAGCACGCGGCCCGACTCGTCCACGGACAACACGCCTTCGGGCACCGCGCCCGTAACATCAAAGAACTGGCCGCCCTCGGAATACCAAAATCGCTGTTCGGTCGCGATCCAGACGCCATCCGCATGGCGATTGCCGTTCACACTCACCACCGACTCGCCTGGGATGCGGTACCATGTCCACTCACCGCCGGCGCTCCTCCGATGCAGGTCGCCCTCGGACGCGACCCACAGTTGGCCTTTCACATCGGAGGTGAGCCGTGCGCCCGGGGCATCCTCCAGCGCATGCCAGACCACCACGTCCTCATCGGCGGTGGGTATGGAAACGGCATATACATCGGTCCCCCAAGCCAGCCACAGGGCGGCAGCGCCATCCACCTCGGGCCCAAACGCCATGGCCACCTCCTGGGTGGGTACGACGTCAATGTCTGGGATTGTGAGACTCGAGACCAGGCCGCCTTGCCACAAGTGGAGGGCATCATTGGCGCCGATCCAGAGCATGGGACTACCCCCTGCACTCGCTTCTTGCAGCTGAATCGGATGGCCATCGGCGAAGAACTCGCCCAATGGGGAGGCAATGAAAGTGCTTTGAACCTCCACAAAAACGCCCAGCGATCCGGCCAGAAGCACCGTGCCATCATCGAGCAACGCCACATCATGAATGGGACCCAATTCGCCGGTCAGCAAGAGGGGATCCTCGCCTGCAATCGAAACGGACAATAGAGCGTTGGGTGTGTCGACCAACACCGCGTTTCCGCCCAACGAGTCCGCATACCACACCTCGCCCAGATACAAAGCCTCTACACTCGCCTCGACCGTGCCCGATGCTTGGATCAATTCTGGACTGGGTGGAACAAAGGTGTCGTCTGGCGGTGTGTCAGGCGTTGCGTCAGGCGGTGTGTCCGGTGCACCCACATCCATGGGCACATCGTCACTCGTGTCCGCTGGCGGTGGCGGTGGCGTACCACCGCCCGACTCACTACATCCGAAAGCGAGCGCGACGAATCCAAATACCAACACGATTCGAGTCATCACCACCACCAGTGCATCTGTGCCGCCAGTAACCACCAGTGCTGCCAAGTATAGTAGATTACAGGGCTAAGGGACAGGGGAATCGACCATGCGTCGCCCTGCTGCTATCGGTCCGGAATCTCTTCGCTGACCACGAGCAGATGACGGATGGGGATGTTCTCGTGGGTGACCTCTGTGCCCCCAGGCCAACGAATGGAGAGGCTGACGGTGTCCGTTCCGGGCGGAAACCCAAAATACGCTTCCGACGCCGATGACCCATAGAGCCCATCACTCCCCGAGACGAGCAAGCGGGTC
>CAUZBV010000284.1:0-5370 GCA_963578115.1 Myxococcales bacterium | reverse complement strand
TTCGGAATGCAAGACCACATCGATCCCCTCGGGAATGTAATTGGCCACCAAGGTGGGCATGCCAATCCCCAGGTTGACGTAAAAACCATCCCGCAATTCGGCTGCAACACGCTGGACCATTTGTTGTCGTGTCAGTGGCATGCGCTACTCCTCTCGCGGACGAACAGTGAGCTGCTCAATGGGTTTCTCGTAGTCTCGTCCCTGAATGACCCGCTGGACAAAAATGCCCGATACGTGGACATGATCGGGATCGATCTCTCCGGGCTCAACCAAGTTCTCCACCTCTGCAATGGTCAGGCGCCCGGCTTGACACATCATGGGGCTGAAGTTCCGAGCAGTCTTCCGAAACACCAAGTTCCCCATCGTGTCGCCTTTCCAAGCACGCACGATGGTGTAATCGGCACGCAAAGGCAACTCAAAGACATACCACTTGCCGGCCAGTTGGCGCGTCTCTTTGCCTTCGGACACTTTGGTTCCATAACCCGTCGGCGTGTAAAAACCACCGATGCCGGCGCCACCAGCGCGAATGCGCTCAGCGAGTGTTCCCTGCGGGGTCAATTCAACCTCTAGCTCCCCGCTAAGGAACTGACGTTCAAACTCTTTGTTCTCGCCCACGTAACTGGAAATCATCTTCTTGACTTGCTTGTTCTGAAGCAAGACTCCGAGCCCCTTCCAGTCGGTTCCGCAGTTGTTGGAGACAATGGTCAGATCGTCGATTCCCTTTTCGTGAATCGCCTTAATGAGGTTTTCGGGATTGCCGCAGAGACCAAAGCCTCCCGACATGATGGATGCACCCGACTCCATGTCCGCGATCGCGGCGGTGGGTGATTCAAAAACTTTGTTCATGGGCAAACCGGTTGTTAGGCAGAAGCAGCGTGCCGTACCTCGTGTACGTTCACCCTGCAAAATAAGTCTTGTCCCGCCAATGGATGGTTAAAATCGGCAATGACAGAATTGCTTTCCACCTTGAGAATGCGGCAGACCAACTCCACGCCTTCCGGGGATCGCATTTGAATGACGTGACCTTGCGTCACATCCACATGCGGGGGAAGCGTTTCACGTGACACATTGCGCACAAGATCATCGCTGTGCTCACCGTAGGCATCTTGGGCCGAAATGGTGAACTCTTTCTGGTCGCCTGCACGCAATCCCATGAGCGCCCGCTCAAATCCGGGCACCAACTGCCCCGAGCCACACGTGAGCTCAAATGGCGAGTGGTGGCCCGTTTCATCGACCAACGTGCCGGAATCTGAGATCAACTGATAACTGATTTTCACGATGCTGTTTTTCGTGACCTTCATGTTCTCTCTTTCCTCGCGACCATTCAATAGTCCACCAACGGACGTACCCCAATTCGATGGAGTGGTGCGAGAGGATAGACACACGTCCAGAACATGTCAAAGAATTCGGTGATTCATCTTTATTATCAATTACTTGCTTGTGATTAAATGCCGCCACGAAATCGCCCGAAAGGGCATCAACGCTCATCCGTTGACCTTCCGTGAGGCGCACCGTCACCAGAAATTGTAGGGTGCGCTATCCCTGACAGCGTATTCTCTGATAAGAAGAACGGAAATAGACGGACATGGAACGCCCACAACACGATGGCCACCACCCCCACAAGAGAACCTTCCCCGCTGAAAGATGCGGCAACGCTCTTGCTTCTCCGTGAAGGGGATCCCTTCGAGATCTTCATGGTCCGACGCCATGGTCGTAGCCGGTTCATGGGGGGAATGTACGTTTTTCCCGGTGGAAAGCGTGATGAGACGGACAGCCTGGTGGCACACGAAAGATATTGCCGTGGTGTAACGGCGCTACAGGCGGCGCAGATCTTGGGGTTCGACGATTCGCCAGCGGACGCCCTGGGTCACTTCATCGCGGCGGTTCGAGAAACATTCGAAGAAGCGGGCATTCTCTTGGCGGTAGAGGCCAATGGACAACCCATTGACGCCACAGCCCACAAGATCACCCTCGACAAAGCCCGCGCAGAACTACAAAGCAAGCAGACCACCATCACAGAAATGATGGCCCAAAACGATTGGAAATTGGCGCTCGACAAACTGCGCTATTATGCCCATTGGGTCACGCCCGAACTGGAACCGAGCCGCTTTTCCGCACGGTTTTTTATCAGTCGTGCGCCCGATCGCCAATTGGGCACACACGACAGCCTGGAAACGACCGCCAGTGCGTGGATCACCCCGTCAGAGGCCTTGAAAGATTACAACGCCGACCGCTTCCAATGCGGTCCACCCACATTGCGTGTACTGGAAGAAATGGCCGCATTCGGTTCCCTTGAAGAAGCCATCGCTGCGGCGCCCCACCACCCGGTCGTTCCCAACGCACCCCAATTCGCCGCTGATGGTGACATCAAGTGTCTTGTTTTGCCCGACGATCCATTGCACCCGGATAGCCCCGGCACCATGAAGCGACGGTTCGTGTTGGACGGTCATCGCTGGCGCACCGTGTTTAATTCAGAGCCCTAGGAACCGGCGTCTATGCCACTGTTGGCAAACCAACTCAGGGCCGGAGTGGCTTTCTATTGAACTCGGCGCGCAACCGATTGGCTTCGGTCCACGCAGCCGGCACGCTCGCGAGCAGTCGAACCACCGAAGAGGAGGACACCTGCCAACGCGACGCCACCTCCGAAAGACGACCTTGACTGGCCTTAAGATCGTCGAGAAGAAGAGCGAGAAGGCCATGAATCGCTGGATTGTTGGGACGCACCCGCAAGGTGCCGCCCGTCGGGTGGATCCCTTGAGGCCACTCCACCGTGTCGCATGGCGGGAGTCGTGCTGCGACGGCAATCTGTGTCCGTAGACGCACCAAGGCCTTGCGTTTGTTGTCATGCTGGGAGCGGCTCTCGGTCGCCGTCACCGCCAGAGCACTTGGCCGATGGTGCAAGCGAACGGCCGAGTCGGTCTTGTTTCGCTTTTGCCCACCGGGACCAGGGGCTCGATAGCGCTGTATCTCACATTCGCTCAGGAGCCGCTCGTCTGAATAGTTGAGCCGCGCGCGCAGTTCCTCGGGATCCATGGTCACCTCTTCTTGCTTACCAGACGAACTTGTTTCCGCCAATACGAAGAGCGTTGCTCCTGATAGAACAAGTGAGGACATCACCCATGGGCGTTTCAAGAATTATCGTGGCAGCGTTCGCACCGCCTCCACAAGATGATTCGTCGTCGCATCGTTCATGGTGGGATGAATGGGGATCTGCAATGACCGATCCATCAGAGACTGCGCCACAGGGAATTGGGTTTGGCCTACGCCCGGTTCGTCGATAGCCGCACAGTTTCTCATGGGCGCGCGGCCCACATCGACTCCACGCTGCAGAAGCTCCTGAACGGCCCGGTCCGGTTCCGGGCATGTCACCACAAGAAAATACCACGCGTGGATCTGCTCCTCCGTCAACATTTGTGGAATCCATGTGGGTGGCAACACGGCAATGAGACGCTTGGCCAGGGCAGCGCGGCGCCCTTGCGTGTGTTTAAGCGCCCGCATTTGCGCCAGACCCACGCCCGCCTGAATGGGGGATAGCCGGGTCTCCACGTGGGCATTGACGGTGCCGGAACGAACAAAACGGTTGTACATGGTAATGGGATCGGCGCCCCCACGTGCCGATTGTTCCAAAAGCAGTCGGCCCCACAACCCAAAGACGTGCGGATGGGTCGCCGTGTGCAACCCATACGCCACGGCAATGCGCCCTAGCAAAGCGTTGGGATCGGGCTCTGACAGCGAAGAGACGGCGGCTCGGATCGCCGTCGCCAACCCATCGTCGTTGGTCACCATCATACCGCCCCCAAAGGTGTTGACCGCCTTGGTCACCACAAACGAAAAGAGCGCGGCTTGTCCGAAGCCACCGCACCGGCGGCCCCCGATGGACGCATCAATGGCGTGCGCACAGTCCTCGATGACGTGAAGTTTGTGCTTCTTCGCAAACGAAAGAATCGGTTTCATCGGCGCTGGTGCGCCGAAGAGATGGGTCGGAATGATGGCGCTCGCTTTCCGACCCATGGTGGGCGTCAATCGGGCCGGATCGATGTTGTGCGTTCCCGAATCGACATCGACATACAGAGGCTCCGCCCCAATTTGCCGAATGGTCTGGGGCACACTCTGGTCGGTGTAGGCGGGCACAATCACACCATGACCTGCCCCAACGCCCAGCGCTTCCAACGTCACTCGCAATCCCAGCCGACCGGAGCCCGTAGCGATGGCATGACGAACGCCAATATGTCGAGCGATCGCATCTTCAAACGCAGACACCAGCGCCATCCCTTGTGCGGTGGTCTTGTGCATCAATCCGAGAAGATCGTGGATCTCGCCCGGGTACAAGTGAACAGAGCGGCGGGGAATCGCAACCATGTTCGACTTCTACTTCGCTTCCGGCCGATAGTCCATAGCCAACCAGTCCGCAACAAGTTCCACAGGGCGCCCGGCCCCGGGCTTCGGTCGTTGGAGTCCAAACCGAAGGTCGAGCCGATCCCTTGGCCCCGCACCCCCCAGATCCGCAGACACAACCTGGAACTGGTCATCGAGCTGGACCGTTTTCACCAATTGACCGTTGACGCGCAAATCCAACGTCGTCGCGAGCGTGTCCGGCGTGGTGTTTGGGGCCGCAACCGTTCCCACACGGAAACGAAGTCTGATCAGTCTTTGCCCAGCCGGAATAGGTACGACAACCTGGGAATTGTGCTCTATCACGCGGCCTGGACTTGCATAGGCCCACGACGGTGAGAAATTTCGAATGAAAGAAGCGTCGTTCCAACCAAAGTGGATTCGCTCCACCGGCTCACTCAACGAGGGTGACGAAGAGCGCTTATACAGGCGGACCGACACATCGTGAAAGCTCTTCTCGGCTCCCGAAACCGGTTCGTAGTTGGACTCAATTTGGGTCACAAGACGCTTGCTTGGACGCTGCGAAAACTCGGCCCTGTCAAAGAGGTGTTGGGTGTGGTCGATCAGCCAGACCCGCTGAATGTGCACGCTCTGTAGCGTCTTCGGGAGAGGCTCAAAAAACTCAGACAACACCCCCACCCATCCATCATGCCATGCAGGGGTTTGCATGTAGTCATTGATTCGCAGTGCCTCGCGCTTCTCCTCAGTCGCCAGATAGTAGTGGAACGGAGACTGGTAAAAGACCGCTGGCCCCACCACGACCGCATCGCCGTCTTGAACATGGTCCCGCACATGGGCTGCCGCGCTGCGAATATCTGGGCGCTCTGTGTTCGTCAACTGACCAACACTGGCCGTAGCCCCCGCCACCAACGCCACAATGGCCATCGCCAACGTGCTCCACTTCAACCAACGCCCCGTCCCCGGTCGAAACACGTTGGCCACACAAGCCGCGGCCAAAACCCACGCGATTGGAAACAA
>CAUZBV010000283.1:0-5374 GCA_963578115.1 Myxococcales bacterium | reverse complement strand
TGCAGCCCCATCCGAATCCGAGGTGTCAACGCGTCGGTTTGAAAACGATTTTTCAGCGCGTTGACGTGGTGACCGTGCACCTGGCAGAAGAAGCGCTCAGGTAGTTCGTCGTGGACCGCGTCGAAGGTGTTGGCGGTGCCCGCAGAATCGCCAAGAGTGAGGACAACCGGCGTTCGCAACCCGGTGTAGAGGAGGGTCACAGCGTCCAAGATCCCTCGTTCGTTTTCGTGGCCCCACCACTGGCAATACCCCGCGTATTTCTCGTCTAAATCACCCAACTGATACGCGGCCGCGATCCGATCGCGGATGAGATACTGGTGCAAGACTGTCTTGTCGTTAATTTGCCGGATCGTCATGATACCCCCCATTCACACCCGCCCGATTATACGGGCAAAACGCTGGGAGTAAAGTGTGCTCTCCACGTTGCTTGCTGGCCCACTTGCGACCCTGCTACAGTGTCCCAACGGCATGCCCTCAACCACAACCATCCTTGTGCTCGCGTCGCTCTACGCTGTCCCCTTGGTGGGAAGCACATTGGGACTGCTGTCCCGGGCATTGCGCTCGCCAACAGCGCCGGCGCCCGTTCCGCAAGGGTTGGTCCTGTGGACCGGTCGTCTGGAATACATGACGGGAATCTATCGGGATGTCGCGGCCTTCTTCGTCGGGGGGATCGGGACCGCCATCGGCATTGCGCAAGGGATTATTCCGATCACTGCGTTGGCCTTGGTGGGCTTGGCTTTCTTGGCACGGCATCGACGCCGGTCTGGAAATGCCAACGCCATCGCCTACCTACAGGCCTATCCGGATATTCACCCGGATGATTTCTTCGACATCATCGAGCTCAATCGCTCCATCTGGCCGCCGCGCGGCCCTCTGACTGTGCGCACGTTGCGCCCCGATAGAGTGGATTTCATGAAGGGCAAGACGTCCCGCTGGGCGCCCGACAGGCTTCTGAAATCATTTCATGACACAGCGTTCCTGGCGTACCTGGCCATGCAAGGCTATCGCATAGGGACCGACGTGGGGAGTCAGATTTTCGACCCCATCACACGTCTTTGGACCACGCGCCTGGCGGCGAACCTCCATTTACGCCTGGAGGTCACGGGCCTGGAACATTTGCGGGATGTACAGCACAACGCCATCATCGCTCTGAACCACGAAAGTGTTCTGGATTTCGCGTTGGCGTTTTTCTCGGTCGGAGGCGTTGAGACGGGTCGGGGACAACGCATGCGATTGCGTTTCCTCGCGGCCAAAGACCACTTCATCGACAATCCCATACTCTACTCGGTCATGGGCATTGGGCGCGCGATTGAACAAGCCGGCATGATCTTCGTGGACCGAAAGAAGCGTGGCGAAGGCGCCAAGTCGGTACATCAGGCCGTGGACACGATTCGGAAGAACGACGTGGATGTGGCGATCTTTCCCCAGGGCACCCGAGCGACGGCCCACTACGACCTCAAGGGTGTACCCTATGGTGGCGGCTATTACACGACCTCCAAGGGATCCATCGCAGGGATCCGTTTCTTTCGGAGTGGCGCGTCGCGCATCGCCGGTGGCCTGGCCATACATCAACCAGTGGACATTGTGTGCGTGGGGTTGGAGGGCATCGGCAGGGTGATGCCTGCCCGACGATTCACGTCGTATACCAATCGTGTCGTCCGTTTTACCATTCTTCCCCCGCTCCATCTCGAAAAGCAGGAGAACCTCGACGAGAACGTCCTATCGGAGCGCATCGAATTGCATCTGCGACACGCCGCCAATGTCCACGAGCGCCTGCTGAACGTCTGGCAGCAAGAGATGGGGGCCAGCGCCGACGAGCGTCGCGCTATGGAGGCCGCCATGGCCCATTGGGACGATGCGCCCGATCCCGCCGGGTATGCGGTACTGGACGCCATCTTGACGAGACCTGCCCGGAAGCGGCCGGCACTCTTGGCCGAATTCCACACACTCCGGGACGACTCCTTTCCGGAGGAGGCATTCTTGGCCTTCCGAAAACGCATGGGAAGTGGTTAGTTCGGAAGCGCTTGCACCCATGCCGCAGCGTGGGATAGTGTTGCCCACCATGAAGTTCGTCCTACTTATTGCATCGTCTTTTCTCCTTTTGGCTTGTGGTGCGGAAGAGTCGACTTGCGGTGGCGGCAATTCGGCAACACTGGGCGTAGGCCAGGGCATTTCTTTTTCGGATGGCTGTGTTCAATCGCCCGGAAACTTTGAGAACAGCGACCTCTATGTCACGTATGGGGAGCCCTACCTGAAGCTTACGCCGGGCGGGGAGAAGTCCAACAAACAAACCGACGTCCGTTGGACTAACCCGAGCAAGTACGGAAGCTTGCCCGAGGTGCCCGACACATTGCCTGCGGACGGCTCGAGCCCATCCTTGACCCAGGTAAAAACCGGTTACGGATTTGTCATCAAGAACCACACGACCAGCGGATACACAAAAGGGTGGATTGAGAGCGGGGAACCCAACTCACCGTCCATCACCATGCAATTCGAAGCCCTGGTGGACTGAGGGAACCGCAGAGCGCACAGAAGGACCGACTCATGACGAACACACCGGTGGTCTTTGACGATCTCTTGGAGGAAACCCGACGCTTCCCACCCACGTCGGCGTTCACGGCGAGCGCGCGGGTCCAGGACACGAAACTGCACCGCCAGGGCCAGGAAGATCCCGTCCGCTACTGGGCCGAGCAGGCGAAGGGCGTGGATTGGATCCGGCCCTGGGACGAGGTCATGCGCTGGGATCCACCGCATGTCCAATGGTTTTTGGGCGGCCAGCTCAACCTGGCGGCCAATTGCCTGGACCGACACTTGGACGGTCCGCGCGCCGACAAAGTCGCCATCCTCTGGGAGGGCGAGACGGGCGAAACCCGCACACTCACCTACCGGCAGCTCCATCGTGAGGTCTGCCAAGCATCGAATGTGCTGAAGGATCTGGGCGTCGGACGCGGCGATCGAGTCGCCATCTATATGCCCATGGTGGTCGAGGCGGCCGTGGTCATGCTGGCCTGTGCGCGCATTGGGGCGATTCACAGCGTAGTCTTTGGCGGGTTTTCCGCCGAATCGTTGTCAGACCGAATCAACGACTCGGAATGCAAGCTCCTGATCACCGCAGACGGTGGGTGGCGGCGAGGCAGCGTGCTCGCCCTCAAGACGGTGGCCGACGAAGCACTCGAGAGCACACCGAGCATCGAGAATGTCCTCGTGCTGCGACGGCAAGAACAGGATCCCTTCGAGTGTCCCATGCAAGCCGGACGAGACCACTGGTACCACGAGCTCGTGCCCCAAGCCGACACCGACTGCCCGGCCGAGGTGATGGAGTCCGAAGACACCCTCTTCATCCTCTACACCTCCGGCACCACGGGAAAACCCAAAGGCATTGTGCACACGACGGGCGGTTACGCCGTGGGAACCCACGCCACCAGCCGTATGGTGTTCGATCTCAAAGAGGACGACGTGTACTGGTGCACTGCGGACGTGGGCTGGATCACGGGCCACAGCTACATTGTGTACGGACCGCTGCAGTGCGGCGCCACGGTGATGATGTACGAAGGGGCCCCCAACCATCCGGACCGCGACCGCTTCTGGGCGTTGGTCGAGAAGCACAACGTGACGGTGTTTTATACGGCCCCCACCGCCATCAGGACCTTTATGAAATGGGGGAACGACCTTCCGGCGCGCCATGACCTGAGCAGCATCCGACTGCTGGGAACGGTGGGCGAGCCCATCAACCCGGAAGCATGGATGTGGTACCACAAACACATTGGTGGCGAGCGGTGTCCCATCGTCGACACCTGGTGGCAGACCGAGACCGGCGGCATCATGATCTCCGGCCTGCCGGGCGTGACCACCATGAAACCGGGCTTCGCTGGACCCGCCATGCCGGGTGTTCATGCCACGGTCCTGGATGAGGCCGGCAACGAAGTCACCAAGGGCAGTGGGCTCTTGGCCATTACCCATCCCTGGCCCTCCATGTTGCGAACCATCTGGGGAGACGATGAACGCTATGTGGAGACCTATTTCTCGAAATGGGACCACCGAACCTATTTTCCCGGCGACGGGGCCAAGCGAGATGCGGAGGGCCACTTCATGGTCTTGGGCCGGGTGGACGATGTTCTGAATGTCTCCGGGCATCGGATCGGCACCATGGAGGTGGAATCGGCGTTGGTCGATCACGAATCCGTGGCCGAATCCGCGGTGGTGGGTCGACCCCATGAAATCAAGGGCCAAGGGATCGTCGCTTTTGTGTCCTTGGTGGAAGGGATCCCCTTCACGGATGAACTCAACAGCGCGTTGCGCGCCCACGTCGCCAAGAAGATCGGCGCCATCGCGCGACCGGAACAGATCATCTTTACGGCCGACCTGCCCAAGACCCGCTCCGGCAAGATCATGCGTCGTTTGCTTCGTGACATCGCGTCCGGAAAGGCCCTTGGTGACACCACGACTCTGGCCGATCCCACGATCGTCGCCAGCCTTCGCGAGAAATACGAAGACGCCTAGGAGGCTCCTAGAACGAGTCTTTTTGCTTTCGGCGACCGGCCAACTCTTCCACGGACGTGGCACGCATAAAGGGGTTCACTTCCATCTCAATCGCTAGGGTGGAAGGCACAGTGGCCAGGCCATGAGCGCGTTGCTCCTTCGCCCACGAGAGACACTCTGAGATGGCCGTATTGTTCGGCTCCACCGTCTGGGCGAACTGAAGATTGTTCACCGTGTATTCATGGCCCGGATACACCAGCGTCTCGGGTGCCAACCGACCCTTCAACTTCACCACCAACGACTCGAACATCATGGCCGGCGTGCCCTCAAAGAGACGGCCGCACCCGGCGTAAAAGAGTGTGTCTCCCGTGAAAACCTTGCCATCGATGACATAGGCCAGAGCCCCCGTGGTGTGACCGGGAATGTGCATGATATCTCCGAAACTTCTGCCCAACGAGATCGCGTCGCCTTCGGTCAGAAAGACGGTTTGTCCCGGAATGCGTCCCTCGTCAGACGAGTGGCCGTACACCGCCAGATTCGGATAGACCGCCAGCAAACCCTCGTTTCCACCGGTGTGGTCCCAGTGGTGGTGCGTGTTCCAAATGGCCACCAGGTCGACCTCTTCGGCCTCCACCGCGCCCAAGATGGGAAGGCTCTCGGAGGGATCGACCACAGCCGCCACTCGGGTTTCGCGGCACGTGACCAAGTACGCATAATTGTCTTTTAGACAGGGGATGATTGTAACTTCCAGTGAGCTCATGATCTGTTCCTATCACAAACCCGCACGCGACCGCGAGTTCGTCCGAGTGCTAGGGCGACAATAAACGGCCCTTCAACCCCGAAGTCGCGGTCCACACAACCAGCCCGTGGCCATCCGGATGATGATTCGCGCCAA
>CAUZBV010000282.1:0-5390 GCA_963578115.1 Myxococcales bacterium | reverse complement strand
CTTGCGGTTGTCGTCCACTTGTTGCCACGCGTTCTCCACTTCGAGGCGCAGCATCGCGGTGCCCGCTCGAAGCTCTTCCTCGGATTGGGCCAACTTGGCCTGAGCTTCCTTCCAGCGTGCGATCTTGATGGGATAATCCAAGGTCAACTGAAGACCGATCGCGGCGCCGCCTCCCATGGCATTAAATGACACGTTGGAGAACACGGTGTCTTGCTGATCCACTGTGGACACGGCCACCTTAAACGTTGCTAGCGCGAAGACATTGGGGAAGAACTGGGCCCAGCGGCGGTCCACGTTCGCCTGATGCAAGGCCACCTTGAATTGCGCAGCCTGAAGCTCGGGCCGTTTCCGAAGAGCGAGCGCAATGGAGCTTTCCAGCGAGCCGGCACTCAAATCCGCGGGGCTCAAGGGCGCCGGCTCATCCGGGACTCGCATGAGGTCTGTGGGTGACATGCCCATGGCCACGCGGAGACCAGCTCGCGACATCATCCCAAGGCGTTTGTTTTCGAGGACGATTTTTTGGACCTCCGCCTCGTGAATTCGTAGGCGAAATACATCTTCTTGGTCGAAGTCGTCCGAGTCCTCCTCTTCAAGTCTCCGGATGTGTTTCCGGGCCTTCTCTAAGAGGGACTCGGCATCCGACACTACCTTCTTCAATTCGGCTGCCAATTGAATGCCGTACCAAGCGCGGTGGACCTGGAAGACCACTTCATCCTGAGCCAGTCTGACGGCGGCCTCACCAATGTACGCGCCACTCTTTGCGGCGCGCTTAAGCGCGGAAATTTTCCCAAACGTGTACAGGGGAGCATACACCTCGAGTTCCGTCTTCGACCACAGGTTAAACCCGCTCAGGTCCGGTTCATCACCGCTGTCGCCTTGGGGTGGAATGAGGGTTCCAATGGCCCGCAATTTGGCCACCGGAAACCACGCCCACGCACTGGCTTTGACCTTTTGTTGTAAAGCCTCCAATCCGTATCGCGCAGCACGTATCAAAGGGCTGCGTTCCAACGCGATGCGTTGGCAGTCCTTCAACGTCCAGTCCGGATCGGATTGGGCCGCTGCGGTGTGTGTCATCGCCACAAGGATGAGGATCGTTCCAAGGATCAGAACTTCACGCATAGCGGCAGCATATCGGCGGACTTGAAGATCGGTCAACTGCGTGACGGGGGAAACTCTAAAATTCGGCGCTCCAAATCGGGCGGTGGATCCGGGGTGTAGCCTATGCTGCGCAGCCAGTTGCAGCCTACTTTGGTAGCGGAGATACGTTCCTCATCCTGCCAGCGTCTCATTTCAATGGGAACCTGTTCAAGGCGACGTTCGAACGCCACAAAGGGGTTGGACGATGCCAGCGAGGTGAGCAACTCTTGGGACAACGTTGGGTCGCACAAGCTTTCGGCAAACTCGGTACGCAGGCGGAGCCCGTGCGGGGCATCCCACACGGGAATGGGGAGCAGTCGGTTCGACGCTTCGAGCAAGTCGGTTTGTTGTGCACCGAGAATCGCTCTGAATGTCACGCGGCCTGTGTCGATCCACAAGAGGGGGCGCAAGTCGTCGGCTCCGACCAGCGGTCCGCGAATGGCATCGAGCAACTCGTTCCAGTCAACATATATGTTCCTTAGAGTGTCCATGGAGGTGAGTCGTTATGTGTTCTTCTCTTCTCTCCAGCGATGAGCGATGGGGAGTCTACGTCCGGAGCCAAATGCCTTCGTTGTCACCCGAAGACCCACAGGCATCTGGCGGCGTTTGTATTCCGAGCGGTCCACGAGCCCGATGACTCTCTGAACGGTGTGAGGGTCGAATCCTTGGTTCACGATCATTGTCTTGTCTATTTGATCAACCACGTGGAGCTCAAGGATACGGTCGAGCACATCATAGGCTGGCAACGATTGGTCATCTCGTTGGTCTGGACGCAATTCAGCCGATGGGGGCTTTTCGATGGTTGACACCGGAATTCGAACACCATCCCGATTCAATGCTCGTGATACGCTGTAGACCATCGTTTTGGGGACATCGCTAAGGACGGCCATTCCGCCACACATGTCTCCATACAAGGTGCAATAGCCTGTCGCCACTTCACTCTTATTGCCCGTAGACAGGACCAAGTGACCGTGCCGATTGCTGTAGGCCATCAGCACCAGACCTCGAATCCGAGCCTGAATATTTTCGTCCGTCACCCCCCATTCTCCAGTACCCAATACATCTCGGAGCAGCGTGCGTATGGCGTCCAATGCCGGCTGAATAGGGATGACGTGATAGGTGATGCCCAGGTTTTGTGCCAGTTCTTCTGCATCCCGCAGGCTGCCTTCACTGGAGAACTCGCTGGGCATGCCAATTCCCACCACATTCTGTGATCCCAGCGCGTCGGCTGCGATGGTGGCGGTCAGGGCCGAATCGATGCCTCCACTGAGTCCGAGCACCGCCTGTGTTGCGCCGATTTTTGCGAAGTAGTCGCGCACACCCAAAATCAGCGCCTTCGTCACTTCGTCGTCCGGCGTCATGGCAGGTTGGGCTGTGGTGCGATGCAGTTCGTCGGTGTCGGCGATGAGTAAGTCTTCTTGAAACGCCTTTCCCTGGGCGACCAGTTCACCACGCCCGTTGACCACCAGACTTCGTCCGTCAAAAATGAGATCATCGTTCCCACCCACTTGGTTGACGTACAGAATGGGGACGTTTTGGGACTCCGCTTGGCGCGTCAATAAGGTTCGGCGCTCTGCCCCCTTGCCCACGGAAAATGGGCTCGCAGAGAGGTTGACGATCCATTGTGCGCCCATCTCTACGAGCTTGACCATGGGCTCTTGATGATAGCGATCGAGCAAGTCGGTGTTGCTGAGCGTCCAGATGTCTTCGCAAATGGTCACCCCGATGCGAACCCCATCAATTTCGACCAGCGTTGGCTCTTCATCAAGCGGTTCAAACCAACGGTCTTCATCGAAGACGTCATAACTTGGGAGGAGGGTCTTCGGGTGGACGGAAACGATTTGATTGTTGGCGATATAGACCCCAGCATTCCACAGTCGGCGCCCCCGTTGGTGGGTGTTCCGATTGACGACGGCTCCGGTGATGATGGCTGGTGAATCCGAAGGCAGCGTTTCCACCCAGGTGGTCAACGCGTCTTGGGCGGCCTCGACAAAGGACGACCGGTTGAGCAAATCCATGGGAGGATACCCGGTGACGGCCAACTCCGGGAAGAGGATGAGGCGACATCCTTCCTTCATGGCTTGGTTCATCGTCGATGACATGATGGCCAAATTGTTCGCGAAGTCGCCGATGGTCGGGTTGATCTGGGCCAGTGCGATCTTCATGGCAGTTCCCTTCTACATTCGCCGGTTTTCCGAGCCCACTGTTTACTTTCTGAGCAGGGATTTTCGGCTCACTGTGTCGCTCACAAAATGCACGGCACTCAGCGCCCCAAGGAACGCGCCCTCAAATCCCAACCCTGCGTACATGTGATCGCCAGCAATGAATACGTTCTTGTAGGCGGTGCGGCAGGCCACGGGTGATGTCTCCAACGAGTTCTCCAAAGGAGGCCCCAGGATTGGCGTGAACTCGGTGGTGTCGATCGCAGGGGCACTGGTGCGTTGGTCTACGGCGATCCATGTGGTTGCCTTGGACAAGATGTGCTCCCGGAAGAAAGGAATGGTTTGGGCGACGCGGGCAATGATGCGTTCATCATGACCGGCGATGCTGTCCAACGTGGGCCTCACCTGTCGGGCGTTCAATCGTGCGCTTACCGAAATCACGCGCGCATTGGTCGCTGGCTCGGGAGTGCCGGCTGGGTCCACACAAAGAAGCAACACGTTGTCGTTTTCGAGCGGCTCATTGCAGTCCCCGACCACAAAGACGTGCCTGCCCATCCCAACGGGAACGGCCTCTTTTCGAAGGGCGAAGTTGATTGTGTACAGGTAGTGAGTCGGTTGGAGTTCCAATACCTTGAGGTGGTATCGCTGTTTCTGATCTTCTTGGGGGATCAAGTTGAAGAATCGCTTGATGTCCGTGTTGCAAAGGACCGCTTCGCAGCCAATTACCTCTCGACGATTTCGCAACACGATCTCGCGCAAACGCCCCCGTTTCACCTTGACGTGGTCGACCAAGACCTCTTCTCGATAATCGCCGCAATTGTCTTTGACCTTATCGAGGAAGATCCTCTTGAGGCCATCAATCCCACCATTGATATCGAACAACCCGTTACGAAGGTGTGAGGTGGCACGGATCATCTGTACCGTCGAATAGGGGTCCATGTGGCAACCCGTGCTCATCAAGAGCGGGGCCAGTACAAACTGACGGAAGGGATGGTTTGGTGGAAAACTACGCAGCGGATCGGCCAGTTGAGCGTTGCCGTTGAGCAAGTGGCTTGTGAGCTTTCGAAACGCGCGCTTCTCCATGAAGCCGGAGGGAGGAAGCAGTGTGGGGGATTCGAGAGATTCAGACAGCTTGGCGGCCACGGTTTCGATGTCTTTGTAGAAACGATCAATTTGTTCTGTGTCGTCTGGAAATTCTCGTTTGAATTCCCGCTTGACGAGCGATTCTTTGGCGACCACATCGATGCGGTGCTTGGGCAAAGCCACTTGATAATAGGGGTCGAAGGGTTTGGGGCGATTGTGCATTTCCAGGCTGAGCGCCAACTCGGAAAACACTTTCTTGATGGCCGCTGATGTTTCGAATCCATCAAAGAGCCAGGGTCTTCGTACGAAAGGAAATCCATCGTGGTCAAATGCATTGGTTTGGCCACCGTGACCAACGACGAGGACACGGTATCCTTTTTTGGCCAGCATGGCTGCGCTGATCAGGCCGGTGAGCTCGGTGCCCACCACGACAATATCGTAATACGCGTCACTCAACGGGGGCTCCTTCAACGTGAACGCCGGCTTTCCGTAGGTACGGGGCCAGCATCCCTTCACCGTCCACCAGCTCGCCGTCGCACCAAATCGTGCGGGTGCCACAACTGGGGCTTCGTCGTTTCAGGACAGCGCGGTCCACCCGGAGTAGCAGGGCGCGTTCACCCAGATCCACACAGGCATCTCGGAGGGGTGCCGTGACATCTTCTCCCGAGTTGACGATGCGGACACGTCCCGTCTTTGTCCATTGGATTTCCGGTCTCGGGATGCCGAATCCGGCGGCTACCTCTGGGCAAATGGGAATGATTGTGTCGTGGGGCCCAACCGGCAACCTGGTCTTTGAGTCTTTGCCGTCGTATCGGCATGTCGCTCCCAACAGACAGGCGCTGACCATGATTCGTTCACCCATTGGCTGGCTCCACGGTTACTCGCTGATCGTGGACACGAACACGTTTGTCGGCAAACCAACCGAGGACTTTCGGATACAAAAGATGTTCCTGGGCCAAAATGCGCGCGCTGAGAGTCTCTTCCGTGTCGTGATCGGCTACTTGGACG
>CAUZBV010000281.1:0-5394 GCA_963578115.1 Myxococcales bacterium | reverse complement strand
TGGTGACGCTTGGAGGCCTTATTGTCTATGGCTTCCGTCTACAAGGGATTGGTGATGCGCCCGTACGGATCGGGCTGGTGGCTGCGGTGATTGGTGCGCTGCTATTTGTTCCCGCGTTTCGATTGTGTGGCCGCGATCTTCGGACCCGCTATGATGCCCGCGCGCTGCCCGTCTCGTCGGGTCAGGAGATGGTCGTGCAGTGGCTGATGGCTGCGTTTGAATGGCTCCCCTTGTTGTTGGTCACCGCTTTGTCTTCGTGGGTGGCCATGGGGGGATCGAGCGTTTGGATGGGAGTCGGCGTTGTTGTGCTGGCGTTTGTGATGACCAATGGCCTGGCGATCCCTCTTGCCGTACGAAAAGCACCCGATGTGACGATTTCGTCGGTGTTGGTCCGAGGTGTGGTATTGACACTGCTGGGCGTGGCTACCATGGGTGGCACCCTGTGGGGAGTGGGTTAATATGAACACCGCGATGATCGAATTCAGTGAGGTCCGAAAGGAATTCCACGGGGTTTCTGTGCTGGAAGGGTTCAATTTGACGGTACATGCCGGCGAGTTGGTGGGACTGATTGGTCCCAACGGCGCCGGAAAATCGACCGCGCTGCGAATTCTCACCGGCCAATTGCTGGCCGACGCTGGGGACGTTCGGATCCATGGTCATGATCTTGCGACCCAGCCACTTCAAGCCCGCCAATGTTTGGGCTATGTGCCCCAAGAACCCGACATCGAACCCTTTCTTACGGGTTCCGAGGTGTTGGCATTTGTCGCCGATGTTCGAGGTGTGGACCAAGAACCCATTGTTCAGACACTCCTCGACGAATTCAGTCTCGCTGAGGCCGCCCATCGCCTGACGCGAGAGTACAGCGAGGGTATGCTGCGTCGTCTCGCCATTGCCTCGGCCCTGATCGGCAATGCGCCGGTGTTGGTCTTTGACGAGAGCTTAAATGGTCTTGACCCGCGCGGTGCTCGGTTCGTCCGAGAACGCATGGAAATCGAGCGAGATCGTGGGGCGGCCGTCTTGCTGACTGGGCATGTGTTGGAAACCTTGGAACGGATTTGCACCCGAGTGGTCTTGCTGGATCAGGGCGCCGTGGCCCTGGAGGTGTCACGAGCCGAACTCCAGGACCATCTCGCACAAGGGCGCACGTTAGAGGATTTGTATTTGGACGCGACGGCCTAAGGGAGGCCTACTTCGTCCATCGTCCGGCGTGTTTCCTGGACCGCGCCCATCGCTCGAAACAGGTCGACTGCTTTGTGATATGTCGCTACCGCCGCGGCCAAATGGCCAACGTGGCGCTGGTATCGTGCCAGTCGTCGTAAGGCAACCGCTTCGCCAATACGATGTCCGAGCGACTGGAATGTGGCGAGCGCACTCTCCAGGTCGGACTCCGCTTGGGCCAACTCGCCGCGTTGACGGCGGGCTTCACCTTGGGCGCTCTGCATGCGTGCTTCCCCGGCCGGGTTCTCCAATCGATGCCACAGCGGTTGGGCTTGTGCGAGATAGCCCAGCGCTGTGTCGGGATTGTCTTGTAATACGGTGATCTCACCGAGCCTGGTGTAGCACTGGGCCAATCCCTGAGGGACGTCATGGGCACCGAACGTGGTGAGCGCTTCGCCGATCAGATCGTGCGCCATTCCATAGTCTAGGGCCAAGAGTTCGACATCACCGAGTGATTGGGTGGCCTCGGCAGCCGAGATGACAAATCCATGAGAGACGAAGAATGCGCGGGCCTCCCGAGCTGTCTTTCGAGCGAGCGCATAGTCCCCCCTCCACGCCCACACCTCCGCCAGCCCTTGCAAAGTCG
This sequence comes from Myxococcales bacterium, assembly GCA_963578115.1. GTDB lineage: Bacteria > Myxococcota_A > UBA9042 > CAUZBV01. The sequence goes on along the minus strand of CAUZBV010000281.1, from coordinate 3,590 downwards.
CCGCTCGTGCACGCTGATCCCCCGCGGCCGCAAACGCGGATTCGGCGGTCTCCAGCGACGACACCGCCTTGGACAGGCGACCGTGAATCAAATGCAAAGCGGCGTCGGTGCTCTGATAGAGCGCGACAGCGGAAGCCAGGTCGTTTCGCTCGGAGCGCACCAGTCCGCGTTTCACCATGTCGGTTGCCTCGCCGTACCGACCCAGCTGCACGAGAGTTTGGGCGATGAGCGCACCCACCGTCAGCGCGCCTTGCATGTTTCCGATGTTTACGTAGTGCTCTTGTGCGACTCGATACTGCGCTAGTGCGCCGACCAAGTCTCCATCCATGGCTTTTATGTTGGCGAGGTTGCTGAGATCGCCGGCTTGGCCCTGTCGCAACGTCATGCTCTCGTGGATTTTCAGACTCGCCTCATATTCTCGTCGAGAACCGTCGCGATCACCTCCGGCGATCAGGACGTTGCCCAGGTTGGTGTGAGCCGCGGCCTCTGCCCGACGGTCCTGGGTGAGTTGCGCCTCGTTTAGTGCGTGCTCAAACGAGGTTCGTGCGCTGTCCAAATCGCCGCCGATGCGGTCCAGATTGCCCAAGTTTTGGAGCGCTTGAATACGACCGTGGGCAATGTTTCCTTGGGTGAACACCGCCAGGGCGTGTCCAAACGATGTTCGTGCCTTCTGGTGTTGACCGCGTGCACGATAGACCTCTCCCAGCGCATTCAGCGCACCGCCTGTACCGGCGGCGTCTTCCAAGGCCTGAAAGCCGCGAAGGCATTCGGTCAACATGGTCTCTGCCACATCGAGTTCCCCTCGATTGAGGGCCAAGATCCCCAGATTTCCGGTTTGTGTGGCGACGCCGCGCGTGTTGCCTGTACGACGGTGGCAAGACAGGGCTTCGCGGTGCAAGGCCGCCGCCTCGGCCGCGTCGCCCAAGTCCGCTTGGATCAATCCCATGTTGCCCAAGGCGTGGGCGGCGCGTTCATCGTCTCCACAATGGATGGCCAGCTCTCGAGCCGACGCGAAGGCGTCAAAGGCTTCCCGGAGTTGTCCCATGGAGTAGGCGACGATGCCCAAGTGATGACGAACCGCCGCTTGTCCTGAGAGGTCTCCGAGGTTTTCGAGGAGCACAAAGGCTCGTTCAAACGTCTCGGAGGCTTTCACATGGTCGCCTCTTTGAATCAAGGAGATGCCATGCTGAATGAGGACATCGGCCTGGTCTGCCTGTTGCTCTGTGCGGGTATCGTTTTGGGTTCCCATCGCTCTTCTTCGTGTACCACAGGGCCTGCCCAAAATAATCTTTTTTGCCAGGTTCATTTCGACAGGTAGGCTGGGGGGGTGCGCATCGTACTCCTGATCCTGTTGGTGTTTGTTTTTGGCTGTGGCCCGACGACCCAGCCCCCTTCGTCTCGGGTTGCGAACGATTCGGTCAAAAGCCGCTCCAAATCGAAAAAGCATCGCCGAGGGCGACGACGATTGGCGAGCATGCCACCCTCCATGATCGAGCGTTGTCGCCGGGTCATCCCGCTCTTTGAAGACGTGGCCAAACGGCACAAGTTGGAGGTGGGTTTGCTGGTCGGGATCGCCCGTGTTGAGAGTGGGTTCCGTCCGACTGTCGTGAGTCGAGCCGGCGCGGTGGGGTTGATGCAGGTGATGCCATCCACAGGTCGTCATTTTAAATGCGGGGATCTCTACAATGTGGTGCACAACGCGGAATGTGGTGCGCGAGTACTTCGACGTTATATTGACCGGTATGACGGAAACATCACGTACGGGCTGAGCGCCTACAACGCGGGGTTTCGGATTCCGAACCGGGCCCGCAAGAAGCGTCGACTGCCCAAGAACATGGGGTATGTGGAGAAGGTGCTCAAAGCCCGCGCCCGGTATCTTCGGAAGGGGTGTACCTAGCGGCCAGAGGGGCCGCCAGTTGAAACCGGTGGCCAACCGGGGCTGACATCAAAATCTACTCGCGGAAGAAGTAGCGCATTCGCTTTGTGGCGTCCGCCGGGGGAGAGCATTTCTTCCATTTTGCAGGATCATAATCATAGTAGCCGCACGGGACATCATTGGAATTCTTCGGATGTTCGCCGTTCTTGGAGAAGTTGAAGAAGTCGTTCCCGTTGTCCTCACATCCCCACATCACCGCGCAGAAGGCCGCATAATATCCGTCCACCGGGCCGGTGCCAAAGAGACCGTGCTCTCCGATGGAGTTCATTTGGGTGGGGGGCACGAGGAAACTATCGTCGGGTTTGGTGTAGCCTTGGTGGCTGACCACATGGACCTTTTTACCCCCGTATTTGATGAGCAGGTCGAACGTGGCCCCGGTCAGTTCATAGAATTGATCAATGTCGAGTGAGTAGCCTTTCTTGCCGATAGTGCCCGCATTAAATGTGCCAGTGTGGACCGAGCTCGGAAAATTATTCTTGGGGTGGTCAATGTCGCCAAAAAGAACCCAACCGCCGCCTTCGGTGGTCATGTCGCAATAGGCTTCGAAGGCCGGCTCCGGTCCTTCTTTGTCCGGGTCGATGGTGTAGATGCCATTGGTGACGAACGGGTCGGTGTCTTTGATGGTCTTGCACGTCTGGTTGTCGACCGGCGGGGTTCCAGTGCACACGCCATTCACACAGTGATCATCCGTGGTCTCCGAATCTTCGTCGTCACACTCGCTTCCGTCGGGTTGTGTCTCACACGGATCACACGTGTTTATTCCCACGCATTCGCCCGCTAGACAGGTGTCGTCGATCGTACATTCGTCGCCATCGGAGCAGCTCTCCTCGATGGGCTTGTACTTGCATCCATTTTCGGTACAGACGTCGCTGGTGCAGGAGTTCTCGTCGTCGCAGGCGCTGTTGTCCCAGTCGTGAAAACAGTCGCCGCCATCACACACGTCGCTCGTGCAGTCCACACCGTCCGAGCAGTCGATCGGCTTGTGTTTACACAGTCCGTCGTTGCAAACCCCAAGGGTGCAGGGATCTCCGTCCTTGCAGTTGACGGGCAGGTGATTACAGCCGCTATTTTCGCAGGCGTCGGTGGTACACGGGTCGTCGTCGTCACACGACGTTTTGGTGTGGAAACACCCTGTTTCTGGAACGCACTCATCGTCGGTGCACACGTCGTTGTCGTCGCAGTCAATGGGGCTCTCTACACAACCTTGTGCTTCCACCTCGCAGATGGCAGTGACACATTTGTTGGAGGGCGTGCACTTGAATGGTGTGAAGTCTTGGCAAGTACTGTTGACGCAAGAGCCCACTTTGCATGGGTTGTCTACGTAACAACTTCCGCCCGTGGGTGTGTGCAAACATCCCGTTGTCGCGTTGCATGAATCGGTCGTGCACACGTTCTCATCGTCGCAAACCACTGGCGGACCTCCGACGCAGGAACCGTCTGAACAGATGCCCTCGGTTGTGCACGGATTGCCGTCATCACACGTTTGGCCACTGCTGGGCTTGAACAAACATCCAACGCTCGGTTCACACAAGTCCTTTGTGCATTCGAAGTCGTCTTTGCAGAAGACCAGATCCCCAAGACATATACCGTCGTGACAGGCATCTTGTGTGGTGCATTCGTTGCCATCATTGCACGAGGTGTCGAGTGCCACAGG
>CAUZBV010000280.1:0-5418 GCA_963578115.1 Myxococcales bacterium | reverse complement strand
CGCTCAACTCAAAGAGGGTTTGGGGGCGAAACGCGTTGTGTACTTCGGGTCGGTTGATGGCGATCCGAGCGATGCCCTGCCCTTTGTGGTAGGTGATGTCCTGGTACTGTTTTACTTCGGTCCAATCCATGTTCATGACCTGTCCTCCTCATCCAAGTGTGTCAGCGTGTCGCAAACGGCTGCCCATGCAGCGCGATGTGTCTCCATATTCGTCGTTCGATCGATGATGACGTGGACAACGCCCACGCCATCCATTTCCAAATCCGCTCCGATGGCCGGCCCCAAAAGCGCCGTGTCATCGACCCGCGTCACCCGAGCACCGGCGGCCCGACAGAGGGCGCCTATGTCGGTTCGTTGGGGCGTCAGAAAGTAGCGCTCAAAAACGTGCTCATTGTCTGCGATGGGGAGGTGATTGAAGATCCCGCCACCCCCGTTGTCCACCACCACCAGGGTCATCCGAACCCCCAGGCCGATGGCCGCGATGAGCCCGCTCACGTCATGCAAGAGGGCGAGATCGCCCAAGAGCACCGCCGTGGGTCCATCACGCCACGCCAGTGACTCGCCCGCAGCCGTGGCTACCGTGCCGTCAATGCCATTGGCGCCTCGGTTGGCCAACACCCGAAGGCGTCGGTCCAACGTGGGAGTAAACCCATCCAGATCGCGGATGGGCATGCTGCTCGCCACGTGCAATGCGCTGCCTTCGGGCAAGGTGTCGAGCAAGGTCCTCGCCACTTGGCCTTCCCAAAGCGTTGCACCCAACTTTCCGTCAATCGCGGCCCACGTCGACGCCTCGATCCCTTGCCACAACGTCAACCAGCGACTCGACGCAGGTGCTGCGGGCACCTCGGCCAGCAGCGCACGGCACAGCGCTCCTCGCGCCGCCACCACAAGACGATCCGCCCGATATCCCGGGTCGTGCCACCAACCATCGGGATCCACCAACACGCGCCGAGTCGACGTTGCCCCCGACAACCACTGCGTGAGGATCTTCGAGGTGGGCACTTGCCCAAATTGAAGTACGAAATCGGGTCGCAGCTTCGCCGCCACCACTTCACTGCGCAAAAAGGCATCGTAGCCACTCAACACCACGTCGGTGTTGTGTCGACCGTAGCGCACGCCCGACGCTGGATCGGCCAAGACCGGCCAGCCTAGCGCGGCGCCCAATGCGCCAATGGCTACCGACGCGTCCTCTGACTCCTCCGTCGACGTCCACGGTCCACAGACAATGACACCCCGCTCCGAGTGTCGCAATTGGGACGCCAACGCGGCCACCCACTCCGTCGCAGGCCCGGTGGGTTGGCGCTCGATCGTCGCGGGCCGCAGCGCGTCCCCAATCGGCCCCACATCGGCCTCCCAAAGGGGCTCACGAAAGGGCACATTGAGATGAACGGGCCCCGCAGGCGATGACGTGGCAGCGTCCACTGCTTGCGCCCCGACGCCGGCCAACCAGCGCGGGGACGCATCGGGGGTGGGAGCTGTCAACGAAAAGGACGCCAGCACATTGTTTCCAAAAAGCTGGAGCTGATCGATGGTCTGCGGACTGCCCGAATACTGCAGCTCCCGAGGGCGATCCGCCGTCATGACCACCAAGGGGATCCGGGAATAGCGGGCCTCGATGAGCGCGGGCAAATAATGGGCTCCGGCGCTGCCCGATGTGCACACCAAGCCCACCGGGGTGGTCGACGTGCGCGCGATCCCCAACGCCACGAACCCGGCTGCCCGTTCATCCAGCACCACATGCGTCTGAATGGTTGAGTGGTTGTCGCACGCCAACACCAGCGGGGTGTTGCGAGAACCCGGTGAGATCACCACATGCGCCATGCCACCGGCGGCCAAACTGTCGACCAAGGTGTGGGCCCAGCGTGCATTGGTGGTGGCCACGCTCATGGCGACACCTCACTCTGGCGCAATGCGTCCATTATGGTTCTTAGCTTGAGCTCGGTCTCGTGCCACTCCAACACCGGCTGCGAATCGGCCACAATGCCCGCCCCCACATACGCGGTCGCCCGGCGTTCTCGGAGCAAAGCAGAGCGAATGGCGACCGCAAAGACACCCTCGCCCTTCGCGTCTACCCAACCGATCGGACCACCGTACCACCCCCGTTCCATCCCTTCGTGCTCTCCCAGCCAAAGGGCTGCGGCGTCACTGGGCCATCCCCCGACCGCAGGCGAAGGATGCAAGCGCTCTACAATACGCAGAATGTTCGTATGCTCTCGAAGTCCCCCCGTGATCGGCGTCATGAGATGCTGCATTTGTGCCAAGCGTTTGACACGGGGACTGTCCGGCACATGTACATGAGAACAAAAGGGCTCCAGCGCTCGATGAATGGCGGTGACGACCATGGCCTGTTCCGCGCGATCTTTCGCGCTGTCCAACAACGCGCGACTCAACGCATCATCCTCTGCAGCGTCCCGACCACGCGCGATGGTCCCCGCCAACGCGTGGGTCCGAATCTCCCCCGATTGGATCCGAACCAATGTCTCTGGAGACGCTCCGACAAACACCGAACCGTCGGCTCGTCCATACGCAAAACAATAGCTTCCAGGATGCTGACGCCGCAGGGTTCTGGCGGTCTCCATGGCGTTGATTGTGTGGACCTCGTCTGTCTCGAACTCCGTCGCGCGTGCCAAGACCACTTTGCGAAGCGTCTCGGAGGCAATGCCCTGGAGCACCTCATCCACACGACCTTCCCAAGAAGACTGGTTCTCCAGCGCTCGTGGGTCCCACGGTCCGACCGTCGCTGGACTCACGACCTCAGCGGCTCGATTGGCCCGCTTCTTCAGTAAATTCAAGCGTTGCGTCAACGCATGGACGTGAAAATCGATGGGTGAATCGGCACCGATCCGTGCGGCGAGAATGGCAATCGAGCCACTGGAACGACTGGCTTTGGGGCGAATGACCAGGGTTTTGGGCACCACCAGCTGATTTCTCGGCCAACCCTGCCACGCGCCGCGTAGGGCGTCTCCATCGGGCACGAAGCCCAGGCCGGCGAGCAAGACGGGAGAGTGGCACCCCAGAGTCACCTCTCCCGCGTCAACGACCCCTTCCAGGATTGTGGCGCACATCTCACCGGCTCGTTCGAGGCAGTTCACGCCCTCAATATCCACCGTCTGAAGGGAACCGAGTCCTGCAAGACAGCTGCCGTCTTTGCCGTCGTACCAGCCGATCCATGGGGTGTTGGCCATCGGCAACAACGACCACGGATCGGCCACAGAAATGGAGGTGTGTACTCGGAGCAAGGCGGGCCGACCCAGCACTTCTGCACGGGCACGGCAGAGCGAAACGGCCTCTTCCAAGATTCCGTACATCGATGGTGAATCGAGCCGCTCCTGCTTGAAGTCGACGAGCAATTGCCCTCCAAACCGCGTCATAATATTGTTCACGCGCGCGTGAACAAGTGTCCGCTGCTATAGCGAGTGGAACACCCAGATGCAAGAGATGTTCGCTATTTTTTCGTTTTATAGCGGCGAGGTTTGGACTAAGCTTTGTTTATGACGCTGAGAACAACAGGACCTACGCCCGAAGAAGAACGTCTGCATCGTCGCATCTTGCAAGTGTGTGATGTCACGGGTGAATTCATCGAATACTGGGGATTCAAGTCCATCCATGGGCGGATCTGGACCCTCTTGGCCTTGCGGCGCGAGCCCATGAACCAAATCGACATTGGGGAGACCTTGGGGGTGAGCCGGTCGCTCATCAGCACCGCCATGAGCCAGCTGGTGGAGTACGGCTTGGTTCGTCCCGTATCGGACCATCGATTGGCTCCCTACGAGGCCTCCGTCGATGTGTGGCCCACCATCGCCGAGGTGCTTCGTGGACGAGAGTGGATGATGCTCGAGTCCGCACGCAACACCTTGGAGGCCGCGCTTCTGGAGGCCGAAGAATTCGAAAAACGCGGTGGGCGGAGCCCCTATGATCCGGAACATATCCGTATGCTCTTGACCATGACGGAGTTGGCCCAGTCCTTTCTGAAGATCTTGTTAAGTGTGCGGGTACCCGGCTCGATGGCGGGTATTGTCCAATGGGTCACACGGGCCAAACGGATTCTCACGAACCTTCGTTCTGACAGCCAGTAACCATCCCCCAAGTGCGTCTCGTTCGTCCGGTGTGGTACCCTCTGGATTCTATGAATTGGCTCACATGTAGTGTTGTCCTCGTCGTCGCGGCATGTGGTAGCTCCGATGCCAAGGATCCGGTCTCACCGCTCCCCGACACGGCCCCTGACACGGTCGACAGTACGTCCATAGACACACCCGCGCCCCGGGATGCGGTCCCCGATTGGACCGACACGGCGCTTTCGGCCTCCTGCGAGGACGACCCCGCCGGCACACCGTGCGACGACGGAGACCCGTGCACCCGCGACGACCAATGCACCGAAAAAGGCCTGTGCGAGGGCGCCACGCCGGTGGTTTGTGACGAGATCGACGGAAACCCCTGCACGCAGCCACTCTGTGACCCCAACGCGGGCGATCCCGCGCTTGGCTACTGCTATGAGACGCCCATCTCCAGCGATGCGGCGTTGGGCGGCGTGGCACAAAAAGAGGTCGGGCAATACAGTGAGCGGGAAGTATTTGTGGTGAGCGATGCGGATTGGCGCACGGCGCTGAGTCTGGTCCCGGTCAGCACCTGGACCCGCCCGGACGGCACCCTCAAGCGCTACCCCACCTTTGTGGTTCACACCGAAGGCGACACCTACGATGCCGACGCGGTGGTGGTCTTTTTGCAACAATATGGCCCCACGCGTGTCACCCTGGTGGGCGACGCGCCAGCCGGCCTGGCGGAGCTGCTGGCCTCGCACACGGAACTGAACAGTACCACCGCGGGCTGCAGCGACGAGAGCTGCTCCGCTTATTTCCAATGCATGAAGAACGCCAGCTGGACCTCGTCGCCCACCTGGAGCAGCAACAAGAATCCCGATGGGGCGCGCCCCAAAGGCGCGTGCGGCGTGTCGACGCTGGGCGGCGGTGTGGGCTCTGTGCAGACCATCGCGGCCGCCGACCTCCCCCTCTATTGGCAAAGGGCGCCGCAGGTGGTGCTGGTGGATGCCGAAGACTACCCCAATGGTCTGATGGCGTCCGTGTATGCGTCCGCCATCAACGCGCCCTTGTTCTTGGTAGACGCCACCAACGTCGAGGACTGGAGCGCGTCCTTGACCGACAAACACGTCACGGTCGTCGGGGACGTGGATCCCGAAGTGATGGACGCCCTGGCCGTCCACGCCGCCAGCCACGAAACGCTGGATGGACCGGCGTTGCAGGCCCGGTACATCACGGGCACCGGGACCGACCAAGTGGTGCTGGCCAATTGGCGGGACCGAGAGCCGGAGTTTTACCGCCCGGACGCTCCCCTCTGGCCCGAGCTGGGGCATGATCCAAACGCGCCGTCCCCGCCGCTGATGCACGTCTATCGGGGATTGTC
>CAUZBV010000279.1:0-5430 GCA_963578115.1 Myxococcales bacterium | reverse complement strand
ACTTTGACCAAGTCAACCATCGGGGAAAACAGCGAGCCATGCAGTTGGAGCTGCAGGCAGGTGTGGAGAGCGGCTACAACGAAGCCCATGTGCCCGTGCCCTTCGTGACCGGGACCACGGGTTGGGGGCTCTTCGTGGAATCGCACCGGCCCGCAGCCTTTGATGTCGCTCACGACGATCCAGCCCTTGTGGCCGCCACCTTTGGGACCGCCCACGATTCGGACAAAGGGCTGGTGGTGCACCTCTTCGCCGCCGATCACCCCCTGGACATCACCCAACACTATTACGCCGTGACCAGTCCGCCGCTGCTGCCCGCACCCTGGGGTCTGGGCCCTTGGGTCTGGCGGGATGAAAACCAGAGCCAGCAGGAGGTCTTGGACGACATCCAGATCCTCCGGGATCTGGACCTGGCGACCACCGGGATCTGGATCGATCGTCCCTATGCCACGGCGGTGAACAGCTTTGATTTCAAAGCCACACAATTTCCCGATCCCGCCGCCATGATCGAACAAATCCACGCCCTCGGCCTGCGACTGGCGCTCTGGCACACACCCTATGTAGAACCCGACAAGGAAGGCAGCGCAGCACTTCGGGCGGAAGCGGAAACCCAAGGGTACTTTCCACCGCTGGCGGGCTTTCTCTTCAAATGGGGTCCGCCCATCGACTTGACCAATCCGGACGCTTACGCCTGGTGGCAGGACCTCATCCAGATCTACATCGACATGGGCGTAGAGGGGTTCAAGCTGGATTACGGCGAAGACATCGTCGTGGGTTTGGCCGGGTTCCGAACGCCTTGGCTCTTTCACGACGGCAGTGACGATCTGACCCAACACAGCCGCTATCAAGCGCTCTACCATCAAGTCTATGCCGAAATGCTCCCCGAAACGGGCGGGTTCCTCCTGGCTCGTTCCGGCACCTTCGGCGACCAAGCCTACACGAGCGTGATCTGGCCGGGAGATCTGGACGCCACCATGGCCCGGCACGGCGACAAAATGACCAAAGCGGACGGGACGACCTACTTCTCCGTGGGCGGTCTGCCGGCGGCGGTCGTGGCCGGAATGAGTCTGGGGCCATCGGGCTATCCCTTCTTCGCTTCGGACACCGGCGGGTATCGAAACGCGCCGCCGGACAAGGAGATCTTCACGCGCTGGTTCCAACACACGGCCCTGAGCACCGTCATGCAGATCGGGACCAACACCAACGACGTAGCCTGGGAACTGGGCGGCCCCAACGGCTTCGACGAAGAGATGCTCGGCTGGTATCGCCGCTACACACGGCTTCACCTCCGGCTCTTCCCCTATTTGTGGTCCCACGCCCAGCGCCTCGCCGTGGACGGCCGACCCATCGTCCGCGCCCTGGGCTTGGCCTATCCCGAACTGGGCGTCCACCCCAATGACACCTATCTCCTGGGCGACGGTCTTTTGGTGGCTCCCGTGGTGGATTACGGCGCTCGCGAGCGCACACTCCAGCTGCCCCCCGGCGCGTGGCTGGATTACTGGACGGACGCCGTGTACGAGGGTCCTCAATCCATCACGGTCGATGCCCCGCTGGACACCCTGCCCCTCTTTGTCCGTGCCGGGGCCATCATCCCGCTGCTCCGGCCCACCATCGACGCCATCGCGCCCACCACCCAGCCCGAGCTGGTGGACTCGTTGGCGACCACCGCCGGCGTGCTCCACCCAGTCGTCATCCTGGGCGCTGACGGCACGTTCACTCTCTATGACGCGAGTGCGTTGACGCTGACCCACGAAGAGACAGAGTCGACACTCGTATGGGAACCCGGCTCCGTCTTTGTGCATGGCGTGGCCCCCGAGATCCGTGGTCTCACCCAAGCGCCCGCTTCGGTGATGGACAACGACCAGGCCGTCCCTCTTTCGAACGCCGCCCAATCCCGAATGCCACCGGTTGGGGAAGCCCACTGGGATAGCGAACACAAGCGATTGATAGTCCACTTGGGTCCCGGCAAACACACGCTGAGGGTGCAACCAGGCGGACCGTGAACGGGCTCTGGTCCTCCACCGCGGTCCCGGGTATCATGCTCCCTATGAAACACTGGACTTTCCAATGGATCGTAGGATTGGCACTGACCGTGGCTTGTGGCGCTGGGGACAAGGAGTTGAGCGCTCCGGACGCTTCCGCTCCGGACACCGTCGCGCCGGACACAACACCGCCGCCCTCCTTTCCGACTCCGCCCGAAAAGCTCGGCGGTGAACGCCCCGCAGACTACTACCTGCCCGCGGACTACACGCACGACAAGACGTGGCCGCTGGTGGTCTTGCTCCACGGATTCTCGGCCAATGGACAGGTTCAAAACCTTTATCTCGGGATCAGCAAACACGTCGACGATCTCGGGTTTATCCTGGTCGTCCCCAACGGGACGATGAATCCGAACGGTCTGCGCTTCTGGAACGCCACCGGAGCGTGCTGTGACAATTTCGGCCAGGGTGTGGATGATGAGGCGTTTCTCTTGGGTTTGCTCGACGAAACCATGACCTATTTCAACGTCGATCCCCAACGGGTGTCTCTCCTGGGCCACTCCAACGGCGGGTTCATGGCGTATCACATGGCGTGCCACGCCGGCGATCGCATTTCGGCCATCGCGAGCATCGCGGGCAGCACCTACTTCGACGAAGCCGACTGTCCGGGCACAACACCCGTGTCGGTGCTTCAAATCCATGGCACACAGGACCAGAGCATCGCCTTTAATGGGGTACCGAGATCGCCCATGTATGCCGGGTACCCCAGCGCCGTGGAGATTATGGAACGGTGGCGTGGACGCAATGGGTGTGACGACGACGTATCTTCCGTAGAAGCCGCCGACTTGGAGACACTCACGGCCGGGGAGGAAACGGATGTCACGCAATGGACCCAGTGCACCAGCGGCAAATCCGTGGCCCTGTGGCAAATGAACGGGGTGGGCCACATACCCATCTTTTCGGACGGCGCCATGCCCAAAGCGTTGCATTTCCTCTTGGGTGAATCGGCGCCCTAGCTTGCAAGACGTCCCACTCGTGATAGCCTTCACCAGAACCGATGCGCGTATTTTTCACCGGCATTGTACTCGTCCTCATCGGAGTGGGCGGCTGTAAAAAGGAGACGGGAGATTCCTGTTTCCGAAGCGATGAATGCCCATCTGGCACCCAGTGCATCGCTCAAGTCTGTCGAACCCCCGGGCAAGAATCGGTGGCGGTTTTGGACCCGAACGCGCCCTGCCTGAAGTCCAAAGGATGCAAACTCAAAGGACGCTGCACGATGCAAGAGGGTGTCTGTGTGATCGGCACCGATGCGGACTGCTGGCAGTCACAGCCGTGTGGCCGACTGGGCAAATGCTCCAAGAAGGGCAACACCTGTGTGCCCAGCAAAGCCAAAGACTGCAAGCAATCCACGACGTGCAAAAAGAGCGGGCGATGCACAACCACAAAGGGCCAGTGCCTCGCGATGACTCGGGAGGACTGTTTGGGATCCGTCCGGTGCAATAGGTACGGGAAGTGCTCCCCCAGCAATGGCCGGTGCGGCATTGCCAGCAGCGCGGATTGCAGCCTGTCGACGGTGTGCAAAGAAGACGGTCTCTGTCAGTTTGAGAAGGGTCACTGCATGGCCAAAACAGACGAAGACTGCCGTCCCAGCAAACGGTGCACATCCACGGGACGGTGTCGGGCGGTGGAAGGCCACTGCATCCTCCAATAACCCCGACTCGAAGGCCTAATTGACCGAATAGAGTTTGTTGCGGACTTCGAGAAGTTTCGCTTGGATATACATGGCCTCGGGCGCATCCGGACGCGCTTCCAGGAAACCTTGGAAGTCCTCACAAGCCCGGCGAAACGCTCCTGTGTTGGCGGAAATAATGCCCCTGTCCCGGATCGTGTCCCAATCGTCGGATGACAACGAGAGCATCAACTCAATGATATGGAGGGTCTCATGTGTGTCGCCAACACGCATATGAATGGCTTTGAGGTTGCGAAGCATTCTCAAGAGAATGTGCGTGCGGCTGACCGGGTTCAATAAGTCCACGTCGAAAGGCACTTCGCCCCCGCCCAGAGTCTCCAACAGATCCGCGCAGTCGACTTCGCTCAACACACGGCCCCCATGGAACGCGTCGATGAACATCGCGGTGTCTTCGTCGTCGTATCGAACCAAGAAATGGCCCGGGAATCCCACGCCCTTGAGCGGAAGATTCAAACGTCTGGCGACCTCCATAAGCAAGATTGAGAGGGAAATGGGGATCCCCAATCGACGTTGCAACACCGTGGACAGGTGACTGTTTTTTGGATCGTAAAACTGACTCTGGTTGCCCCGGAATCCCATGTCCTGAAAGAGGACGAAACAGAGCCGGTGCACACGCCCACACTCATCGTCCACGTCTTCAAGCTGGGGGCCAATGCGCTGGACCAGCGAACTAAAACGCTCGCGGCATTCGTCAACATCCAGTTCGGGGTTGGCATACGCACCGATCAAGAAGGCGGCCTCGGCCAGGTCAATCTGGTCATCCGGAATGTCTTTTAGCCCAGCAAAGTGGGCTTCAACGTTCTCGAGTTTTACATGCCCCATGGGTACCCCTGGCATCGAACCATTACCCCAACACTTTACCGCTTTCTACAGAAGCGCGCACGGGGACGTCGCCTATTTCTCGGCGAATGACGGTGCTGTCAGCGGGTCAACGGGCGATATTTAATTCGTTGCGGCGTGTCTGCGTCTTGGCCCAGTCGCAAGCGGCGGTCGGCCTCGTAGGCCTCCCAGTTCCCCTCGAACCAGACCACGTGGCTGTCCCCTTCAAAGGCGAGGATGTGTGTGGCGACCCGGTCCAGAAACCAGCGATCATGGGTAACAACAACGATGCAGCCTGAGAAAGCCAGGATGGCATCCTCGAGCGCTCGCAAGGTCTCCACGTCCAAATCGTTGGTGGGCTCATCGAGCAGAATGAGGTTGCCGCCTTCCACCAAGAGCTTGGCCAAATGGACGCGATTCCGCTCCCCACCCGACAAGACCCCGACCTCTTTTTGCTGGTCGGAACCTTTGAAATTGAACAAACCGCAGTAGGCCCGCGAGTTGATGGAACGCTTCCCAATGAGGATCTCGTCCTGGCCCTGGCTGATCTCTTCGAAGATCGTCTTGGCCGGATCCAAGGTGGACCGATCCTGATTCACGTAGGCAGCCTGGACGGTATCACCCACCCTGAGTACGCCGCCGTCCGGGGTCTCCTCGCCCACGATCATGCGCAAGAGCGTGGTCTTGCCTGCACCATTGGCACCGACGACGCCGACGATACCCGCCCGAGGGAGTCGGAAATTCAGGTCGTCGAAGAGCAACTTGTCTCCGTAGCCCTTGCTCACACCCTCGGCTTCGATCACCACATCACCCAAACGCGGTCCAGGGGCAATTTCGATCTGGCTGGGCGTTTCCCGTCGGTCTTCCTCGCCCGACACCAGAGCC
>CAUZBV010000278.1:0-5443 GCA_963578115.1 Myxococcales bacterium | reverse complement strand
CGTCTCAATAGCGAGAACACCATGTCAAAGCATCAGCCAGAAGAAGTCCGTCGCCGTCAGATATTGGATGCGGCGAAACAGTGCTTTATCCACCAAGGCCTGGATTCAAGCACCATGCGAGACATCGCACGAGAAGCCAATCTAAGCCTGGGTGGCATCTATTTTCATTTCGATTCCAAAACGGATATTTTTCGCGCCGTCTGCAACGAAACATACGGAACGGTGTTGCGGAAATGGCAACAGGAAGCCGGTGATCACACCTCGACGGCCGAGTTGCTGAGGGCATTGTCCCTCATCAACATCGACCTGATCGAAACCGATCCCGATTATTTCCGTCTGGCGTTGGTATTGAACGCAGCGGCAGTGGTTGACAAAGATCTCCAAGGCATTAAACGCGATCATCACCGGCGCTTTGTCGAATTCATCGAAACTGCCCTGATAAAGGGGGTCCAACGCGAAGAACTTCGGCCTCATGACTGCCTAGGCGTAGCGGAGAGTGTCGTGGCCATGTTTGACGGATTTTATCTTCGCCGTGGCATTAACGCGGACATTCATCCTCGCTCGTCCATTCTCACCGCGTTGGAATTGCTCATCGAAGTTCTGACTGCGTAAATCGGATGGGTAATCGAACAATCCAGATTGTACTGATGATTACCTTGCTTGGAAGTGTCTCACTTCCGGGATGTGCAACGACCTGCTGCCAGTGCGCCAGTGATTGCACAGGCTGTCCAACACAGGCCGGTGATCTCCAATGCATGGGAGCCTGCGGTACCCAATGCTATTACTGCCCAGCAGAACAAGACTGCTCCTGTGATCGGGATTGTTTGGGCGACTTGCAAGAAGCCCCCCTTCCTTCAGCCGGAGGAAGCCCCAGTTGCCGACAACTTCCACGATTGCCCCGACGATCCGGGCACAACTCGGCATCATCCCCTACACCGATCGTGAAGCCAGCTCTTCCAGAGTAAGATTGGTCGCCACGGCGGCACAACCCTCCAAGAAATCGTAAAACAGCATCCGCTTGCTGATATACGAGACCCGTAAATCGGACTGAAGGTCTGCCAATTCCTTGCCCACCGGATCCGACGAATCCAGTAGATCAATGGCATGAAATTCCAGGTTAATGAACGACAGCCCTTGCACCATTGGCTTGATGAGTCGAGCACCGACGGTGCCCATCATGGTGAGTGACGTACCAATGACGGGAAAACGAAGCGCCGGGAGGACACACATGGGATATTCCATGATCGATCCTCCCGAGGCAACCTGGATTCGTCGTGGTGTGCGCGAACCCAACGCCGCTTTCCAATCCCCCACTATCGACTGACTCGTGCGACCCCGTATGGCCATACTGCCAATGATCATGGCCCGGGCAAGGTAATAGGGAGGACACGGAAACAAACTGGAGTCGTAGGTGTATCCTCGCTCGACGAGGACATCCAAAACCGTATCATTGATGTTGTAACCCGGTGCCCGAAAGCCCGCCACAGGGGAGCCCCGCAGCGCACCGATCACCTCTTCGGCTCGCTGAATCTCGTCCTCAATCTCCGGACGAGATTGTCGTATCAAGTCGTAGGGATGACTCCACGTATGGCTGGCCAGTTCATGCCCGGCGGCCACCAATTGCTTGGCACGCGAACGCGGTCCTTCTCGTTCGAGATCGCTCGCCACCACAAAGAACGTCGCCCGCAATTTTAGTATGTCGAAGAGCTCCAGGAAACGTGCAACACCAATGTCCCACGCCGCTTCAGTGGCCTGCTCCGGGTCAAGACCATGGATCCCGTAGTACAGCGCGAGACTGTCCACATCGACATTGACCGCGAGGTGTTTTGTCATCCCCGAATTCGAATGGCTATGAAGAGCCGGGCGAGGTTTTTCAAAACATTGGGAACCCTCCGCGTCAAATTGATGGAGGGGGGACGTTTTTCCATGATCTCCACTGGCACCTCGACAACGCGAAGTTTGGCTCGCTCCGCGCGGATCACAAATTCACTGGCAAAGAGATCCTTGTCGACAATGCATCGGTTAACAACACTCAGCAAACGTTCGCGGTTAAACCCCTTGAGACCGTGGGTATCTGTCCCGTGAAAGTCGAGAAAGACACGGAGCAAGAAATTGATGCCCACCGTACCCATTCGACGAAAGATGGGGCGTCTATCGTGGGCATCGGGGTGGGCTTTCGATCCCACCACCAAATCTGCTTGGTCCGCTTGAAGAATGGTCATTGCCCTTGTTTGAAAATCCACATCACAGATGTCGATTTCATCGCAGAGAACATAGGTCCCCTTTGCCTCAAGGATACCTCGACGAAGTGCTTTCCCGTAATTCGGTTCATCGCCGATGAGCACTCGAACCCCTGGAAACTTTCGCTCCAAGCGAAACGCAATGTCGCGCGTCTGATCGGTTGACCCGTTCTCCGTGATAATGATTTCGTAGCTGAATCCGACGTCGTGCAATCGCTCATCAAGGCCTACAATGGCGTCATGAAGCAAAGCCTCTTCGTTGTAGACTGGGATGATGATCGAGACATCCGGCGTCGATGGTTTTCTTCGAGCCATAGACCTGCGTGTCTACTGTGTCGGGCCGCCAAGTGTCAAGGAGTCCACGCATTGGACTTGCCGGTTGATTCCTCGCAAGCTATACCTTTTCATCGGTTTGGTTCGCTTGTTGGAGGAATATGAGACGGGTCCTCATTGCGCTTGCAGTGGTCGCCGTGGGGGGAATTTTGATTCCCATCGTCGGTGGTGCACAGACCACCGCACCCTCCGATCCGGCTGCCTCCGATGAGACTCGCCGACACCCGATCGCTGAAAGCCGTCGACAACCTCACAACAGTATAGTCACCATTGCACGACGGTCCGTCCACAGCATCGAAATACGCCAACAACGTCGTAGTCCAGACACACGAGAGTTCTTTATTGTCCCTCCACAAATACCCCTTGTGGATCTGCCTGTCACTGCGCTGGAAGCGCTCGCAACCCAGATGAGCCCACTGTGGAGCCAATTGGTGGTTGCATTCGTATTCTTGCTCTTGCTGTACATGATCCGGCGTGTGTTTCCTCGTGTTCCGTCCATTCAGAAACGCATTCGACGTCCACAGCAATTGCTACTGGTCTACCTCATCCTTGCAGGTTCGGTGCTCATGGCTGGGTTTTATTGGCCAAGCGGTCATCGACTGTTGCACATCACAAGTCTCTTCGTCTTGCTCATGGGGACCATCCAATCGCTGACGGTGATTGTCGTCGATATTTTCTTGGAACGCGGACAGCGAACTCATGTACCGGTGATTCTGAGAAACGTCACGGTGATCGTGATTTTCTCGGTTGCAGCAGTCGTTGTTCTCAGCCGATTTGGTGTGGACCTAACCGGCATCCTGACAGGGTCTATTGTCGTGACCGCTATCGTCGGTTTTTCGCTGCAAGATACACTGGGGAGCATCGCCAGCGGATTGGCCATTCAACTCGAGCGTCCGTATGTGGATGGAGACTGGATTCAATTTGACTCCGTGCTGGGTCGTGTACTGGAAATCAACTGGCGATCCACCCAACTGCTCACGCTCAATAACGAAATTGTGGTGATCCCCAACAAGCTGATCACAACCGAGCGGTTGGTCAATCTGTCACGTCCTGAGCCCATCCTACGCCGAAGTATTCAAGTCGGTCTTCCCTACTCAGCGCCACCCAACGAGTGCAAAGAGATCTTGGTCGCGGCCGCACAGCATCCACTGGTCCTTGACGATCCAAAGCCACGAGCCATCGTGATGGATTTTTCAGACCACGCCATCACATACACCCTATACTTTTTTATTCGAGACATCCGCAATCAAGAGTTCATCGACGACAAAGTACGGACCAACCTCTGGTATCGTCTAAAACGCGCAAATATCGACATTCCATTCCCGATTCGGGACATCACAATGCGCGAGATCTCCGAAGCCGATGAAGCCCTAAAGGTGCGAAAAATCATCGACGAACGCATCGAGGCGCTGCTTCAGATCCCCTTCCTTCGACCACTCAACGATACGGAACGCGAAGAGTTGGCGGACTCAATACAATCCTTCCATTACGGATCAGGCGAGACAATCATCCATCAGGGCGATGAAGGGGACAGTCTCTTCTTCATTCGAAGCGGTGAAGTGGAAGTCCTGATCATTGATGCACAGACCGGACGACCCCGTCGTGTCGCGTTGCTCGGATCCGGCGACTTTTTTGGTGAAATGTCGCTCATGACTGGCCAACGACGCGCCGCCACCATCAAGACACTGACAGATTCGGAGTTTTATGTGATTGAGGCCCGCTCATTCCGAGAAATTCTGGCCGATCACACGGCGATCTGCACTCAAATCGCATCCATTCTGGAAGAGCGGCAACAGAATCTGGAAGTGAAACGCCAAGAATATACGACCAACCCCGTCGAAACGAACCACCCCGCCGACGACGGGTCGGTTCTGGATCGCATTCGCCAATTCTTTGGGATCTAAAGCGTCGAATAGGCGTCTGAACTGTTCAAAACCACACAGTCTGGCCAATCCTGAGCGCACTGCTGTCCCGGGTGGCAACAATGCCCTTCAAAGGGCGCAAACTGCCAATAACCTGCGGGTACCGAATGGGCCACCGTGTGCATACCATCCGGCCATTGGACGTGCACTTTCTCGGCGACTGTGTGGGAACCCAACCCAAAATGTTGCACGTAACTGTGTTGGGACAGGTAACTCTCACCGGCTGTCACCACCCGCGTTGAAGACAAGGCTCCGGCAAAGACATCAATGGTGGCACCGACTGCCCAACGGTTGTGCTCGGGACTCCTCAGAGAGATGTACATGAACTGATTCCCTGCGGCTCGTGCGCTGTCGTTTCGGAGCAGGCGGATCCCGTGCTTGACCGTGCCCAATGGAGGACCAATCCCGAGATCCAAGGGGGCTTGTAGTGCGACCACGATGTCCACGTCGCCATCCAAGTCATAGTCTGCCGTCGCCAGACCCCACCCATTGATCGCATCCCCGAGGCCCACCTCACTGGTTTGGTCCACCAAAGTCCCCTTGCCCAGGTTTTCCAACACGGTGTAGCGCCCGATCCGAGGTGGCGATTTCTTGATTCCAGGCTGGTCGCCTTCCTCATAGCTCGACACAGACACCACATCCTGATCCCCGTCATTGTCCAAATCTACAAATGCACAGCCCCACCCGGTTGCGTTGGAGGTTGGATCGCCTCCTGACACCGCTTCGTTGAACACATTGGTAAACGACCCGTCCCCATTTCCTCGGTAGAGAAAATCAGAGGAGGCATTGGTTGCATACATGTCCAGATTTGCGTCACCGTCGTAGTCGCCTACCGCCAGCCCCATCAGCGATGTGACACCGCTCCCCACCGCATTGGCGCTTTGGTCAACCAAGGACCCATTGATATTGGTGAAGAAATGGTCCGGACGAAAGTCACGGACCACAAAC
>CAUZBV010000277.1:0-5446 GCA_963578115.1 Myxococcales bacterium | reverse complement strand
CATGCGGATTATCCGGGACATGTTGGTGTATTGCAGCAAACACTTGCCCCAGTGGAACAGCATCTCCATCAGCGGCTACCACATCCGAGAGGCGGGAGCGACGGCTGTTCAAGAGCTCGCCTTCACATTGGCTGACGGGATCGGCTATGTGCAGGCCGGCATCGACGCGGGGCTGGATGTGGACGAGTTCGCGCCGCGGCTGTCCTTCTTTTTCGACGTGCACAACGACTTCTTTGAAGAGGTCGCAAAGCTGCGTGCGGCGCGGCGCCTGTGGGCGACCATCATGCGCGAGCGTTTTGAGGCAAAGGATCCCAAATCGTGGCGTCTGCGAACGCATTGTCAGACGGCGGGAGTGAGTCTCACGGCACAGCAGCCCTACAACAACGTGGTGAGGACAACAATCCAGGCAATGGCCGCCATATTGGGCGGGACCCAGAGCCTGCACACCAATTCATTGGACGAAACGTATGCGCTTCCGACGGAAGAAGCCGCTTCGCTGGCTCTCCGGACGCAACAATTGATCGCCAGTGAGTCGGGTGTGGCGGATGTCATCGATCCTCTGGGTGGATCTTGGTACGTCGAGAAAATGACGGATCAAATGGAAGCCGAAGCCCGCATTTACATTGACAAGATCGACGACCTGGGCGGCATTGTACGAGCCATCGAGTTGGGGTATCCACAACATGAAATTGCGGACAGTGCGTTTCAGTTTCAGCGTCAAGTGGACTCGGGAGAACGCGTGATCGTTGGCGTAAACGGATTCGTGGAAGAGGGTGAGCCTGCGATTCCGACGCTAACAATCCATCCAGAAGTGGAAGAGCGGCAGATCGATCGAGTCAAATCGCTGAAGGCCTCGCGAGATGCGTCGCGAGCGACTGCTGCAATCGAGGCAATCCGCCACGCGTGCCGTGGAGAAGACAACATCGTCTATCCCATCCTGGAGGCTGTGAAAGCCGAGGTGACGCTCGGTGAAATCAGTGATGTGTTTCGGGACGAGTTCGGTGTGTATCGGGACCCTGCGTACGTCTAGCCTTCATTCGATGAGAAATGGGGTCATTGAGCCTCCAGTCCGGCGTGTTTGCTGTCATTGAGGTTCTGTACGGCCCCTTAAGTCTCCCGTATCGAGGGGGTCGACTGACTCCACCAAGGGAAAAACAACGCGCTGGTCTGCATTTTATGTTTTGGCACAGCAATTGCTAGGCGGGGGCCTTGTGTGTTATCGGCATGGGGTCGATGAGACACAGAAACATCTCTATGGGAGTGGGGGTGCACCATGCGGCTCCGATTCATTTGTTTTTTTGTTTGTGAAACCTATCTTTCCGGGTGTTCTGCCGTACTTACGGATGAGTACACTGTGGGCGGAGCCAACCGACAGCCTTTGTTGAACCCGGAGGACGAAATAGTCGACCTACCGCGTTCCATTGGTCGGGATTATGCGGACTTTTGGCGCGCCGAGGGGTGCCCAACGTCTTCGAAACAAGAGGACACGGAAGAATGTTGTTCCACTGTGGATGCCGCAGATGGCTTGTGTGGGCCTGGGCCGGAGGGGGCGAATTTGTCTTCGAATTGTCAAGTTGAACTGCCGTGCGGCCCGGCACAGACGGCCACGCCAGCGACTCCACAATGGCAGCGTAGGCCCAGTATTCCCGACAACGCGCCACTCTATGACTTGCTGATATACCCGAGTTCTCAGTCATACATCGATTGAGTCTTCGGCGGCAGCGCTGGGGTGAAAGACGCCCTTAGGGCACGAGTCCGTATCCATCCAGTCGGTTTTGGTAATAGTAGACCAACTGAGGATGTTCGGTTCGTACCCTATCGTTTCGGGCTCGGATGGGTTTGTGGTGATGGTATTCCCCAAAGACGGTGAGCGCCTGTTGGAGTGTGGTGCTCGCATCGCCGATCTCGAGGTCCGGCGCCAGCCGAATGCGATCGGAGCGCGCCAATTCTCGAAGTTCTTGGAGTACTTCATCCAATGCGTGCAGGACGTCTGTCCGGGGGTAGCCCGGTTGGTCTTGGGCGATTCGGAGAAGACGGTACACGTCCACACCCGGATTGTGCTGACGCATGAGTTTGAAGAACGCGTATGCAACCACATTGGTACTTTGCACGCGATTGCAGCGTGAAAACTCCTGAATGACCGACTCAGCGAGGCCTTTTGTGAACTCTCGATCCCGTTGAGGATCGTTCACGACGTCGTCGTTGCGGCAGACATATCCACGAATGTCGATTTCACGATCTCTCCGGTCGCGACTTCGCCCCTGAAAGTCCACTCGATTGCCAAAGGGATCCATGGGACTGCCAAAGGTGATGTAAATGGGGCTTTCCATTTGGACCAAACTACGCAGAAAATGGGCGACCTTCCGCGGCTTGCTAAATTCGTCGTCGCTGATGATGTAGCGCGACTTTCCGGTGTCCTTCAGATGATCCTCGATGAGCGTTTCGGCCTCCAAGACCAACCCATAACTGATCGTACAGGGCACAACAAACACATTCGGGCGGGGACTTCCGGCACGCAAATTGTTCATATAGGCTTGCAGCGCTGTCCCCAGGAGTCCCAGCTTGAGTTTGCGCTCCACCCGTCCACTTCGAATGCGCGTGCCGCCGGGGAAGAAGAGGTTGTGGTAGGACAGCTCAATGGACCGTGTGGCAAACTCCTTCAACGTGTCCTTGTACAGTGAGGCCGTTTTAAGCCGGTCGACCTTGTAGGCACCGAGTCGATTCATGAAAAAGCCCAAGATACGGTGGCTGAAGAGGTTCAATCCCGCGCCGTAGGTCAAGGCCGGCAGGTTCATCAAATGCGCGGCATACCCCAGCACAATGGAGTCCAAGTTGGAAACATGGGTCGGAACCACGACCAGAGTGCCTTCTTCGGCCAGCTTGCGAACGGTTTCTACTTCCCCTTTGACCAGGAGATTTTGACGGAGGTCCAGCGCTTCACGCGGGTTGCTGGCGATTCGCTTCCAGTCCAGCGAATTGAGCAGGCCTGCCATGGCGGTGGGGGCCATTCGGGTGGCCAACTTGTACATTTGAGGGTCAAAGTGACCGACGATCTCGTCGAGAAACCCTTCGATAATGCTTCGCAACAACGCGTTTTGTCGAGTGGGTGTGGCGTCCAAGATTTGTTGACTCACCGTGCTCCAAAAGCGCTGTTCTTCATTTCGACTGGACTGCGGCCTCTTTTCGAGGCGCAGTCGTTCGTGGTAGAGCGTGTCTTGAATCACGTGCAGAACGTGATCCCTCTCTGTTGACGTTGAAATGCGTTCTATGAGGCGGTGGGTGACTTCTGCCCGAACATTGGCTTGGTCCTTTGGACGCATGCCTTACGGTAGCACCACACCCCTGGACTGTGTAGTTCGTTACCGGAAAATTTCAGGGAAGTGCGTCCCAAATTTCGCAGGCGTTCAGCCTGCCAACGTATTGGAATTACGGTAGAAAATAAGTGTTCTATTTGGACGGTCGTCGAAACAAGGACCCAGTGCGCATCGAAGTACGCACTTGGTGGTGGTATTTGACAGCAGAATCCGGGCCCTTGTTAATAAAACGCAATGAAAACAATGTGTTGACTTTTTGGGTCCAATAATTGCTTAAAGGCGACGGAACGTTTTATATAGTTCGCGCGCGAGTGCGCAGGGTTAATGACGATGACAAAGACACAAGCAGCCTCACATGACATTGCCATCATTGGCATTGGCGCCGTGTTGCCACCGGATGGCGCCGGCGTTCAGTCGTTCCTCGACCTGCTACGGTCGGGTCAGAGCGCCATTCGTGAGGTGCCCGCCGAGCGTTGGAATACGCGGGACCACTATGACGTCGATCGGGGTGCCCAGGACAAGACCTATTCCGTCATTGGTGGCTTTGTGGAAGGGGCTCCCTTCAAGCCGGTGGAATTTCGTATTCCGCCCAAGGTGTGCAACGTCATCGACACGACACAGCAATGGGCGCTGATGGCGACCCGTGAGGCGCTGGCCAATGTCGGTTTGGAGGAACGTGCGTTTGAACGGAGTCGTACGGCCGTCATCTTTGGCAACTCCATGGGCGGAGAACAAGTCTACCAAACGGCGTTTCGCTGTTACCTGAACGAGCTGGAATCCCGCATGAGCGGCACACCAGCGTTCCAGCGCTTGGATGCAGACACACGCGATGAGTTGGTGCGGGAAATGGACGCGGCCCTTCGCGACCACCTGGTTCCCATCACGGAAGATACCATGGCCGGGGAGTTGGCCAACTGCATCGCTGGTCGTGTGGCCGGTGCTTTTGACCTGTCCGGTCCCAGCTACACGGCGGATGCGGCGTGCGCAGGATCATTGGCTGCGCTCTATGGCGCCGTCTTGGGTCTGCGTACGAAGCAATTCGATTACGCCGTGGTTGGCGGTGTGGACTCCAACATGGGCCCCGAGTCCTACGTTAAGTTTTCGAAGATCGGTGCACTCAGCCCCGACGGCTCTCGGCCCTTTGACAAGGATGCCAACGGTTTTGTGATGGGTGAAGGCTGTGCAGTCTTTGTTTTGCGTCGTTTGGACGATGCGGAACGAGATGGGGACACAATCTGTGCAGTGATTCGGGGGATTGGTGCTGCGTCGGATGGAAAAGGAAAGGGCATCACGGCACCCAATCCGCGTGGCCAGCGCCAAGCCATTGAAGCCGCCTACAACGACGCTGGCATTACCATCAAGGACGTGGACTACGTGGAATGTCACGGAACGTCGACGCCGGTGGGTGACATGGTTGAAACACAGGTGCTCACCGAGGTGCTTGAGAGTGCGGGTGTGGCTCCTGGCGGTGTCGCAATCGGCAGCGTCAAGAGTCAGATCGGACACTTGAAGGCCGCCGCAGGAGCGGCGGCGATGCTCAAGATCGTGCTGAGCATTATGAATCAGGAGCGTTATCCCTCCATCAACGTCCAAGAGCCCAATCCCAACATTGGTTTTGGAGTGGGTCCACTGCGTTTGCAGAACGTGATTGAACCGTGGCTCTCGGATGAGACGAGTGTGCGTCGAGCAGGGCTGAGCGCGTTTGGCTTCGGCGGTACGAATTATCACCTTGTGGTCGAGGAGCATCAACCGAACGGGGCGGAACGCCGCCGGTCAATCCCAGCCGCTCAACCTCTTGCAAGGGCCTCGGATGCATTTCAGCCCCATCATGCGGTTTCCGCTGTGGGCGCATCGTCTGTTTCCGCGTTGGTCGACCGCTTGGATGTGCTCGCAGCGGGTGGCGAATCCGCTGATGCTTCGGCGGTTGCAGCGGCGCGCTTGGTCGTTGTAGGTGATGAAGAGGGGCGAGCAAAACGCGTGATGCTGGCGAAACAGGCGCTGGCCAAGGGGACCCCAAGCGAGCTGGTCGCGGCCCTCCGAAAACGTGGTGTGTTCTTTGGCGAAGGTCGTGTCGGCAAGTTGGCGTTCCTCTTTCCTGGGCAAGGATCCCAGTACGTCGGGATGCTGAAGGA
>CAUZBV010000276.1:0-5466 GCA_963578115.1 Myxococcales bacterium | reverse complement strand
TGCGAGCGGGCCATTCGCTCGGCTCGGACCGATGCGGACTCCTTTCCCACCTTCACCGTGGTCCCGGGAGACCGCGTGAAAGTCACCGTGAGCCAACCGCCCGACGGCCTGGGCGGCTTCAGCGATCCAGACATCTTGCCCTTGGCCGACGGCACCTATTTGCTCAATACCTCGTCGGGCGGGAACACGTTGGTCTACACGGGAACGGAACTGGACGGCGCGTTTGCATCGCCTAATGTCGACGGCAGCCCGCTCTTTGCCAGCAAGCAGCAAGGCGGTGTGCCCACGGCCATTCAAGAGGCGAGCAGCCTGGACGTGTGGCTCTACGTGCACGGCCACACCCAAGACGGGGGGTGGGAGATCCGGCGGGCCGTGAGCGACGGCGTCACCGCGCTGGATCCCCCGGACTTTGAGGTCGTGTTGGACCGCTCCATCTTTGGGGCCGACGGCAGCGCCGGTGTGCAAGGCGTTCTGAGCCCCTCGATTATTCACTGGAAGGACTAGGCTTCGCGTTGAGTTCGGCTCGTCCACCACACAGATTCTGTTTTGTTCCTGGATCAGTCTGAATGCAAGACCCGCCACAGCATCGCCCGCACCTCGTCCAGTTGGGATTGGGCAGATCGTAAACGTTTGGCGCAACCCACCTGGGAGATGCACAGGATGGCAATGGCGGCATCTGCCTCCCGGGCAGAACCGTATGCGACGCGAAAGTGATACGTGCGGTCCTTGCCGCCTCTGCCACGGGCCTCTGCGATATTGAGTGCCACACCGGTCGCTGCGCGCACTGCCTGATCGGCCAATGACGACAAGCGTCTGGGCACCCCAGCGGTACCGGCAATAACGTGGGTGGCCGCCTGCGTGGCGACGTCTTGTGCAATGAATCGTGTAGTCATGCTTCCTCCATTCGAGTCTGGGTGACGCCCAAAGGAGGCCCAGGCTCGAATGGGGAAGACATGACGACGACGTTACACGACGTCGACAAGTGGTTTTTCTGCTGTTGCTGACTGCTGTTGCTGGCTGCTGCTGACTGCTGCTGCTGCTGTTGCTGCTGCTGCTGCTGTTGCTGCTGCTGCTGATGCTGCTGTTGCTGCTGATGTTGCTGTTGCTGCTGATGTTGCTGTTGCTGCTGCTGTTGCTGCTGCTGCTGTTGCTCGTGCTTCTTCCGGCCCTAGCGTTCTTCGCCCGGCGGGACAGTCTCTTCATCACACCAACGAACCAGATCGGCCAGGCACGCGCGGCCGTCGTGGTGCCAGACCATGGACGGGGTGCCCATGGAACCCGGTGGGCAGATCCGGGTGACGCCCAGCCCCGCGAGACGTTGTTTGAGCGCGTCGGTGTTTTCATCCGGTCCGCCGGCCACGACCGCACATTGCAGATAGCGGCGAACAGGCGTGAGGTAGTTCATCAGCGCGTCGGTGTTGGCCACGGGCACCACCCGGGCAAAACGGTCCAGCGGCGAGGGCACAAAGGCGTCCATGGGCCCCACCACCACCGTGCCTTGAAGGCGGTCGGTTGGGGTCGCGATTCGGGTGGAATCGCCGGCCATGGCGACCATGCGCGCTTCGTCTTGCGCCGCCCGCAAGCCCGCCGCTTCGTCCACCGTCAACGACCGGGGGGGCAAGCGGTCTAGCCAGGTGTCCATGCCCCGCGCCAAGGCGTCGGCGAAGTCGCTGGGCGACATCGCGCCGCCCTCTTGAACAAAGCAGGCTTGGGGCGCCAGGCAGGCGTGTTGATCAAAGACCGTAAAGTCGTAGGCGATGGCGTCGGCCAGTGTCTGTGCCGACTCGCTGTTGGTCAAGGCGTCGCGGGTGACGTAACAAAAGCCCATGCGGTGTCCGTGCCAGGTGGCGCCCACCTCGGAGGGAAGGGCCGCTTGGAGGGTGCGGATGGTGGCATCGCTGCCGTAGGCGATCAGGTGGTCAATGGCGCCCAGGAAGGCGTCTTGGTGTGCTCTCTGTTCCGCGGAAAAATAGACGACCGCCAGGCAGGAGGCCAGGTCGGGATCCACCGCGGCCAACGACTCGACATAGAGGGGCAGATACAGGGGTTCGCCTTGACTGACGCGACCCAAGCAGGCGGCTTTGACGAGCAGCGCTCGCATGACCGTCAGGTGGGGCAGGGCGGGTATATTCGCGCTGAAGATCCCGCCGATGAGGCCGGGTCCCACCGCGTGGCTTCGCCCTTTGGGCGAGGCCGTGAATCCGTCCAAGGCCCGATGGTCCCCGAGCTCGTTGTCTAGAGCGGCCAGGAGATCGGCGCGTCGGCTCGAGACCTGTTCCAACTCGATGGCGTGGGCCACCATGGGCTCGGAGAACCCGGTCAGTGTGGCGATGGCGTCCACGGCTGACTGGCGTGTGGTGTGATCCCGGTCCAGCCACTGCGCGGCCACGGCATCCAACACGTCCACGATGGATTCCACCGAACGTTGCTGAAGGACCCGCCGTCGTTGCGCTCGTAGGTAGCCGGCCAGTTGGGTGATGTCTTGCGCCGAGAAGATGGGCCACCGCACAGCGATGGATCGATCGCCGCGTTCGATGGTCTCCACCCGGACTTCAGGTTCGAGCCCACACTGGGGTGGCAACCAAAACGCGTCGAACATCAGTCCACCTTTCGAAGGGGTTGGGGTTGCACCATGTCGGCGACGGTCAGCGAGCAGCCTTTGGCGTCGGCGTCCTCACGCCGGCCCAGCACGTTCCAACCGCCCACGTGGGCTTGGCCCCTATCTTCGGTGCGAATGACCAGGGGGCGTTCTACGTTGGCCAGATCCAGGTGCTGGAGGATCCCGTCTCCTTGGGAGAGGGGCTGAAGGGTCGCTGGATCCAGCACACTCGTTCGGGTCCAATGAGGATTGACCTTCTGACGGGCGTCGGCGCTGTCGTCCCGGAGCACGTTGTCGTAGAACTGGCTGGGCAGCTCGGTCATGCCCAGCAGATTGACGTTTCGATGGGCTGGGATGGCGAAGCGCTCCGAGAGCATTCGGTCCATCTCCTCACGGGTGACCGTTCGACTTCGATCTTTGAAACCGCCGGCGTCCATGGTGCGGCTGCCGGGGGCGCAGGGGAGTTGGATCCGCTGCTCGGCGAGCCGGTCCAAGAGCATGACGAAGGCGAAGCTGGCCCCAATCAGTGTGACAGGAATGTTGTTTGTTGCGGCGTCCGCCATGGAATCCAAGAGGCCCTTGGCGTCGAATCCCTCCGGGCTGATGAAGAAGCCCGAGCCTTCCAGTCCGAAGGCATCGATGAGGTTTTGCATGCCGTAGGCCATGATCATGCTGGGCACCATTTGTGGAGAGGGCGCGAGCACCAGGATGCGAGTGGCACGATCATCGTTCAGAAACATGCGGGCGGCGTTGGCATGAACGGACGCATCCATCAACGCCAGCCCTTCGGTGCTGAAGTGGCTGTGGCTCCGTTGGGAGCCGGTGGTTCCGCTGGATTCAAAGGTGTGGGCGATGTCGGCCTCGTTGCCCGCAAAGAGCGTCATGTGCTTGAACGCCGAGGTGGGCACGGCGGGGATGTCTTGCCAACGAGACACGGTGTCGGGCGTTTTTCCGGCCTCATCGGCCAGGGAGCGCATCACGGGCAGCTGCTCGTATTGGAAGGCAAAGACGTCCAGCGCCAGCGCGTTGAAGGCGTCGTCGTTGGCGTCGCCCTGGATGAACGCGCTCACCCGTTCGCTCAGTGCTTGGCGATCGCTCATGAGTTTTCGGCCTCGTGATGCAGATGATGAACCGTGACGTTCTTCTCTGCGATGGCGCTCTGCAATCGGTCGCGCAACGTGTCCACCGAAATCCCTTGTTCCTTGGCATGTTCGGCCAGCGTCCGCTCGCCGTCCACCCAAGCGGGGCCTTCGCCCACGAGAACAGGCACGGCCGTGTCGGGCAGGGTGGGCAGATCCACGGGGTTGGCGGGCAAGGCCTCGTCGTTTGCGGTGTAGGCAAATAAATTGGGCGGGTGGCCGAACTTGCGTTCAAAGGCGTGGGCGTAAGCGCTCAAGCCCGCACAGACGCCGTCCCCCAAGGCCATCAGCGTGGAGGCGTAGCGTCCGGTGAGGTCCCCGGCCACAAACACCCCCTCTTCGCTGGAGCCCATCCGACTGTCGGCCAGCACGAACCCTCGTTCGTCGCGCTTTAGATTGAGCCCGGTGATGTCGAACGACGGGTTGAGCTCAAACCCGTTGTAGTCCATGAGCACCGCCCCACACCCGATGGTGCGGATGCTCTCGTCTTCTTGGACTTGAACCGCTTCCACACGATCGTCTCCCAGCACGTTGAGCAAGGTGCCTCGGTCGATGATGCGGAATCCGCCACACCCCTCGGCGTGGGCGTTCAAGATGGTCTTCAAATGGGCCGTCTTTTCATTGCCGATGATCACGAGTCCGCGGCCCTCGGCATCCCGAGCACAAGCGCGCACGATGCTGGGGAAATGTTCGTACCCTTTGAAGGTGATGCGAACGCCTTTGAGGTAGTAATCCGACTCGTTGGCGAGGGGACGAAAGCCGGTGGCCAGTACCACCGAGGGCGACGAGAGCACCCGCCCGCTCTGCAATGTGGTGTGCAGCAGAGGACCTTCCCGGTTTACACGGACTACTTGGTCGGCGATCAGGGGGATGTGGAGTCGTTCAATGTCGTTGAGCAAGATCTCGGTGAGATCTTCGCCGGAGTAGGCCCAACTGGGGCCGGTCAGAACGCAGGATCCCCAGCGGAGCAATCCGCCCGGCACGCCGGACTCTACCAGGCAGACCGAACCGGCCAAGGCGTGAAAGCCTTTGACCCAGCGGACGCGCGTGGCGGCCGCCAGGCCGGCCGGACCGGCGCCCACCACCACCACGTCGTAATTGTAGGGCGCGCTCACGGGCGGGGTTCCAAACCCAGGTAGGATGCCAACCCACCGGCCTGCAGGACCTGTTGCCAGTGGGGATCGAGGGGCTCGGTCGTCAGGATGACGTCCCCAAAGGTGACGCGGCCTGTCTCCAGATCGACGCAGACCTCTTGATCGTCTCTGGGCTGGTGATCCGCCAAGGCGGGACACGCCAGGGCGGGGAGCCCAAGATTGAGGATGTTCCGGTGGAAGATCCGCGCGAAGGAGACGGCCACCACGGCTTGAATGCCGGCCAACAGGAATACCCGGGCACCGGTTTCGCGGCTGGAACCGATCCCAAAATTGCGGCCGGCCACGACGATCGATCCACTCAGATCTTTCTCCGCGTCGTCTTCGCGGCCCTCCACGGCGCGCAGAAACCCCTGCCGGACTTTGGTGTCGTCGAGACTGTAGAAACTGCTGGGATGCAGCGCGTCGGTGTTGACGTCGTCGCCCAGCACCAGCGCTTTTCCTCGAATCATGGGGCGTCTCCGACTTCGCGTGGATCCACCACCCGACCCACCAGCGCGGCGGCGGCAGCGGTGCGTGCCGACGACAAGTAAATGCGCGCGTTTCGATGGCCCATTCGGCCCCGGAAGTTTCGATT
>CAUZBV010000275.1:0-5471 GCA_963578115.1 Myxococcales bacterium | reverse complement strand
GAGAAGTGCTCTGAAATTTCACCGCCCTTCTCTTCCAGCTCTTCTGCCGTAAACTGTGCTTTGAGGTTGGCTTTCGCAACATCGATCGCAGCGTAGCGAGCGAGCTTCTCAGGAACGGTCAGCGCGACGCCGAGCTCCTCTGCGGCCAACTCATTGACACGTGCTTTGAGCCCTTCGTCCACTGTGGGTGTTTCTACTTCCCGTTTGGGCTTGCCCGCCGCCTCAGCCAACTCTTTGATGGTCTGGATGATGGGTTCGCACGTGGTTTGTGCCAGCATCAAGGCGTCCAAAACGACGTCTTCACCGACAAATCCGGCGCCACCTTCGACCATGCAGATGCCATCGGGCGACACAGCGACCAAAATATCCAAATCGCCTTCTGGGATCAGGTCGAGCGTTGGATTGGCGACCAGTTCACCATTGTGGCGTATCACGCGCACCGCTGCGGTCGGACCATGGAAGGGGATATCACTGAGACTCAGTGCAGCCGAAGAGCCAATGAGCGCCATAACTTGGGAATCATGCTGCTGGTCATGACTGAGGACCGTGGCGATGACCTGGGTCTCGCACATGAAGCCCTTGGGAAAGAGCGGGCGAATGGGCCGGTCCATGAGACGGCTGGCCAACACCTCGAACTCGTTTTGTCGGCCTTCGCGGCGGAAGTAGTTTCCTGGGATATTCCCCGCAGCGTAGGCTTTCTCGACGTAATCACAGGTGAGTGGGAAGAACGATTGCCCGGGTCGGGCGTCTTTTGCCGAGGTGGCCACCACCAAGAGCACTGTTTCGCCCATGGTGACGAGAACGGAACCGCCGGCCTGCTTGGCCATGCGCCCTGTTTCAAATTGAATGGTCGCGTCTCCGACCTGTACTTCTTTGGTAACAATATTAAATAAATGAGCCATTATGAACTCCTAGAATTTTCTTTTTCTTCAAAAAATATTCTAGGGAAGACCAGGTTTGACTCACTGCGCGTTTATGATGTGATTGGAGATTAGAGAGGCCCAACAAATCTTTGTTTAGTCGCTCTAATCACCAATGCAAAATCACAATGCGTAGTGAGGCGCCGGCGTTCCCCAGAAAATGGGTTTATTTACGAATGCCTAGCGCCTCAATAAGAACTCTGTATCGTTGAACATCCTCAATCTTGAGGTAGTCCAATAGACGTCTGCGCTGCCCTACAAGCTTCAAGAGACCGCGTCGAGAATGATGATCCTTCGAGTGGGTCTTGAAGTGCTCTGTGAGGTAGTTAATTCGCTCGGTCAGTAGAGCCACTTGCACCTCGGGCGAACCTGTGTCGCCTTGGTGCGTTGCGTACTTTTCGATGACATCGCGCTTTTGTTGCGGAATCATTGCCATTCGGTTTCTCCTAAACTTCCTGCCACTCAACGACAGGCATCGGTTCTTAAACCTTCTTTTTCGGGCGGGAATGTACCCACCCAATTGACTTCTGTCAACGACTTCTTGTCGAGTTGTCGGCAGATGAGGCCATGTTTATTACTGTTCCCCTATATCCTGTCTAGTTTTCTGCCGACGTCGCGGTGGTCGGCTCCTGTGGCGGGCCGGTCTGAAACCCGCGCAAAACCTTCACTACTTGGTCCGGTGTCAAGGTGGCAATGGCGATGAGTT
The DNA here is from genome assembly GCA_963578115.1 of Myxococcales bacterium. GTDB lineage: Bacteria > Myxococcota_A > UBA9042 > CAUZBV01. Next base: position 3,845 of record CAUZBV010000275.1, on the reverse strand, counting down.
GCTCGTTTGGCCCCAACACTCGGACGGGTTCGTTTTCACGCAAACCCTCCGGTGCGACCAATCCCTCGTCCAGACGAAGTTTTTGACCCCATTGGATACGCTTCATGGCTTCCTCGTTGGCCATTAACGTAGGCAGGTGGCTCAGGGCATGATTCATGGGTATCACCGCAGCATCGTTCAAGTTGGACAGCGCCGTGGCATCCCGGACGTTGAATCGACCGATTCGAGAGCGGCGCAAGGTACGGACATGGGCCGCTGACTCAACGCTACGACCCAGGTCGCGAATCAGGCTGCGCACATAAAACCCTTTGCCCACCACCATTCGGAGGCGAAACGAGGGTGGCGCCCATTCTTCCAGGTGTATTTCATGGGCTTGCACAGTACGCCAGGGCAGGTCAGCGTCCACCTCTTCGCCGCGTCGGACGCGTTTGTAGAAGCGTTCACCATCTCGTTTGATCGCAGAGACCCGAGGCGGTCGCTGTTCAATGGTTCCGATGGACTCAGCCAGGAATTGTTCGACTTGCTCGCGTCGTACGTGCGCCCAGTCCGCCGATGCGATGGATTCGCTGCCGGCATCATCTGTGAGCGTTTCGTCACCCAATGTGCCTTCCACGATGTATTCTTTTTGTTCTGACATCAGATAGGAGACGACCTTGGTCGCTTCGCCGACACAAACAAGGAGCAGCCCCGACGCGGTGGGGTCCAGGGTCCCTGCGTGGCCGACGCGGCGGGTCCCCGCGTGGGTTCGAACCCTGCGCACGACGTCGGTCGAGGTTTGGCCCACGGGTTTGTCGATGAGGAGGACGCCGATCATGGATTCGGCTCAGGTTCGTCGTCGGCCACGGCATCCCCTTCAATACGTCGGAACAAACTGTCTATATGGCGGGCGCGATCGATGGAGTGGTCATACTCAAATTTGAGCTGCGGCGTGTAGCGTAGGGTCAGCGTTTTGCTGAGGAGCGAACGAATGTGTGCCGATGCCCGTGAAAAGGCCTTTTCGGCCTGGTCCGGCAAGGACTCATCGTCAGGGGAGAGCGGTTGCCAGTACACGTGCGCATTGCGTAAATCGTCGGTCATTTTCACCGCAGTGATGACAACCTTCTGCAGGGCTGGATCTGCCAGATCATTCAATAACACGGTGGACAGCACACGATGGACGTCGCGTGCGACCCGGTCGGCGCGCTTAAAGGCTTGGTTGCCGTTCATTGGGCGGTGTTCCGGTTAGAGTGTGGCCGCTATTTGTTGGATTTCGTAGGCCTCGATGATGTCGCCGACTTTGATGTCGTTGAAGTTTTCGAGGCTGATACCGCATTCGTAACCTTGCTGAACTTCCTTCACATCGCTCTTGAAGCGTCGCAATGAGCCCACATGCCCATCGTAGACTTGCACGCTGTCACGCACAAGTCGTGCCCGACAGTTGCGCTGTACAGTGCCGTCCGTGACGGAACAGCCCGCGATGGTTCCCACTTTGGGTGCCGAGAAGATCTCGCGCACCTCTGCGTGGCCGAGTTCTGCCTCTTTCTCCACCGGCGCCAGAAGGCCTGCCAAGGAGAGTTTCACGTCATCCAGCGCTTCGTAGATGATGCTGTACAATTTGAGTTCGACGTGTTCCTTCTCGGCGAGGGCTTTCGCCTTGCTCTCCGGTCGTACACCGAAGCCAATAATGATGGCGTTGGATGCACTCGCGAGGTGAACATCCGACTCACTGATGCCACCCACGGCGATGTGAATGACTTTGACGGCCACTTCGTCGTGCTCGATGCTCACGAGGGCGTCCCGCAGGGCTTCTGCGGAGCCGTGAACGTCGGCCTTGATCACAATCTTGAGCTCTTTGATTTGGCCTGCCTCCAGCATCTCTTGGAGCGAATCCAGGGAGACTCTGGGAACGTGGACTTGGGCGGCCTTTCGCTTGACGCTCTGGCGGTGGTCCACGATTTTGCTGCCAGCGCGGTCATCCTTGACGCGAATAAACTCTTCACTGGCGTCTGGAACTCCGGACAGTCCGATAACTTCGACCGGTGTGGCCGGACCGGCTGTAGTAACCGCTTTGCCTTGGGCGTCAGTCATGGCTCGGACACGGCCATTCATCATGCCGCACACAATATTATCGCCAATGTTCAGCGTACCTTCTTGAACGAGTAAGGTGGCTACAGGACCACGGCCCTTCTCGAGACGTCCTTCGAGCACGACGCCTCTTGCGGGCTTGGTGGGACTTGCTGTGAGCTCCATAAGCTCTGCTTGGAGCAACACCATGTCGAGTAGATTGTCGATTCCTTCGTTCTTGAGCGCAGAAATCTTGCACAAGACCGTATCGCCGCCCCAATCTTCGGCCACGAGCCCTTGCTCTGACAATTCGGCAATGACCTTGTCGGGATTGGCGTTGTTTTTGTCGATCTTATTGAGCGCCACAATGATCGGACATTCGGCCTCTTTGGCGTGATTGATGGCCTCGATGGTCTGAGGCATGACGCCATCATCGGCGGCCACGACCAAGATTACGATGTCGGTGACTTTCGCCCCCCGCGCACGCATGGCGGTGAACGCGGCGTGACCGGGTGTGTCTACAAAGACGACCGTCCCTTTGTCCGCATGGTCTACGGTGGAGGCACCAATGTGTTGCGTAATGCCCCCCGCTTCGCCCGCTGCCACCGACGTGTTTCGAATGCAGTCCAAGAGGCTGGTTTTTCCGTGGTCGACGTGTCCCATGACCGTAATGATGGGTGCACGCGGTTCCAGATTGCCGTCCGTGTCTTCGCTTTCTTCAATGTGTGTCGACAGATCAAACGCAGTGCTCTCCACACGCCATCCCAACTCCTCTGCGACCAGGGTGGCCGTGTCGAAGTCGATGGTCTGGTTGACCGTCGCCATGATTCCTAGGCCCATGAGCGTTTGAATGACTTCCGTGGATTTGACCATCATGGCTTGGGACAATTCCGAGATGGTCACGGCTTCGTCCATCTTGACGACTTTCTTGGCTTCTTTCATCTCCGTTAGCGGAGACGAAGTCGGGCCCTTTTTCATACGGGGGCGTTTCTTCTTCGAACGTCCACCTCGGAAGATGTCATCGTGGTCCAACAGACCCCGCCGCATGAGATGATCTCGTCGTTTGTCGTATACAAGGCGTCGACCCGTCTTCTTCTTCTTCGGATATTCGCTTCGCTCCGCTTCTGGACTCGGCTTTCCGTCTGGACCCGGCGGCGGCGGAGCACCTTCCGGTCGGTCGTATCCTTTTTCCGCACGGGTTTGAGCCACGGCGCGCGCGACATGGTCGCTGGCCGTTGTGGGTTTGACGACAACGGCTTGCTGCATCGTGGGGTCGGTGATTGGATTGTCTTCTTTTTTGTCCTTAGGGGCTTCGCTTTCTACTGGAAGCGCGGGTTCTGCCTCGACGGATGTCTCCGTCTCCCCGGCTGTTGCTGCCTTGGCGGTCGCCTTCTTGCGGGGTTTATTGGCGGCGGTTGCGGGCGTGCCTTCGTTTTCAGCGGGCACCGCTTCTAGGGTACTGACTGCGGGCGTTTCCGTTTCGCCGTCGGGTTCTGCCGGGGCAGTCTCTGGCTTGTCCACTGCCGCGGTTGCGGCGGCTTCGGCCACCACGTCGTCGACCTTGACGCGTCGTGCCCGTCGGCGGACAACCGTACGATTGACGCGTTCCTCCACCACGGCTTTGGGTGGGGCTCGCTCAAAGAGCGCCCGTACTTTGACGACTGTGTCTTGGTCGAGAGCCGACAAGTGGTCGTTCGCCTGGATACCGATCGTCCGTATTCGGTCGATCAATTCCGCAGACTCAATGCCGTATTCTCGTGCGAGTTCGAAGATACGTACCATACTCATGTCAACACCTGCCA
>CAUZBV010000274.1:0-5472 GCA_963578115.1 Myxococcales bacterium | reverse complement strand
ACGCCCCCAGAACCCGACGCGGTGGGGCCACCGGAACCCAACCCGGTGCCGGAAGGCGTCATGTTTCGCATCAACTGGGTGGATGTCATTGAGCCCCCTTTCTGCATCGCGCTGGATCCGACCCAACCGGATGTGTGCACGGGCACCAACGAGCTCATCAACGCGTATCTAACCGCCGGTATTGGCGGTCATTTGCCCGACCAAGTCCCCATGGACATCGTGGGACTCTTCACTCCCTTTGACTTTGACCCCACACTGATTGTGGACATGGAGTTCGGACGGGGCAGTTGCGATCGCGATGAGGAAGGCAAGGTACTCGCATGCGGTTTTTGGGACACGCCCACGTTCTTTGAAGACACCACCATGCAAGGGCCCGGTCTGTGCACGGCATTCGACGGCGACGAAGCGTGCTACACCACCACCGCCGCCGATCTCACCCTGGATTTCGCCGGCGTTCCGCTCGACTTCACCGATGGCTTCACGGCGGGACAATTTGCCTTTGATGACACTGGAAACGTCGCCAAGATCGGTTACGGGTATGTCCAAGGATTCATGCCCAAAACCACCGCCGATCTCACCGTGATTTACATCGGTGACGTCAGTAATGTGATCTCAGCGTTCCTGGACCCCGCCGACATGATCGAACAGAACGGCGAGATGGGTTGGTTCTTTGTGGTGGATTACACAGCCCTGACGGTCCCCAAGAAATAAGCCCCATTCACGCTCACTATCGAAGCAACGAACGGGCGATCTGCCCCACCTGGATCTCGTCGGTTCCCCCAAAGATCTGCAGCACTTTGGCGTCTCGCGCCAATTGTTCCACACGATATTCCGACATGTACCCATACCCGCCATGCAGCTGCACCGCCTCAAGACACACGTCCATGGCGGCCTGACCACAATAGAGCTTGGTGGCAGACGCTTCGGCCAGGCCGGGACGCTTTCCCGCCCCGACCTGTTCAAACGACCGAAAGAGCATGTTCTCCACGTTGCGACGAGCCACTTCCATCTTGGCCAGCTTCAACTGAATCAATTGATAGTCTCCGATTCGTTTCCCAAACTGCGACCGCGTCTTCGCGTATTCCACACACAACTCTTGGCATCGCTCGATCATCCCCAACGCCATAGACGCCACGCCGACTCGCTCCTGGCCAAAGGTCTCCTTGGCAGCCGACCGGCCCGACGACACCGCGTCCAAGTCCTCGCCCATCAGTCGATCCATACCGACACGAACGTCGCTCAGGAACAACTCGCCCGTGGGAGAACTGTGCATGCCCATCTTTCGAAAGGCGGATCCGCGTTCGAGGCCCGGCGTCTCCCCATCCAGAATGAACGCCATGACGGGCCGCTCCGCTGGATCTTCGCCACGATCCCACTTGGCATAGACCACAATCGTGTCCGCATGCGGACCATTGGTGATGAATGTCTTCTGGCCATTGAGAACGAATTGGTCGCCATCCAAACGCGCGGTGGCCTGCATGCTCCCGAACGCGTCGGAGCCAGACGCGGGCTCCGTGATGGCCCAAGCGCCGATCTTGTCGAGTCGCAATAAGTCCGGCACAAAGCGTTCACGCTGAGCAATGGAGCCACGAGAGATGATCGCCCCCGCCGTCAAACCCACACTGACGCCCAACGCCGTGACCATACCGGGCGCGTATCGACACAATTCAATGACTGGCAAGGCCCGCATCGCCGCCATGTCACCGGCCATGGCGCTTCCGGACGAAGACGATGAATCGTCTGTCTCTCCCGGAGGGGCTTTGTCTTTCGCCAACTTGGCTGTGTATTCTTGCATGGCCATTTCGCCCATGCCGAACGTAGAAAAAAGCTTTCTAAGAATGGGATAGGGTAACATCTCCCCCGAATCCAGGGCGTCCAGATGCGGGGCCACCTCCGCCTCACAAAATTTACGCAGCATGCCTCGAATCATCTTGTGCTGTTCCGACCACTCGATCATTGTGTTCTCCTTGCCCGAGATGAGGAAATGGGGAGATCATTCTACGCGCAAGACGAACCCAGCGCCACCACAGCGCAGACAACCGAATTACGGCCTTCTAGCGCCCCCGGAGACGCCGACACCGGATGCCCATCGTCCTGTTTGTAGGCGCCCGATGAAAGGGAAGCATTCGGACTCGACGGAATGTCCCCATCAGCCGTTGACGCTGGGCGTCAGCGACTGCATGCTCGTCGAGTGACTCGACTCAGACCGAGAATCATGATTCTTGTGCTTCTATTCGCCATGGGGTGCTCCGAACGCCCGCAACGTGGCACACTGAAGGGTGGTCCCGTCGTACCCCCCTCACCGGAATACGGCGCCAACAATACGCTCACAGCCGCCGATTTGCCGCCCGGCACGGAACACCTCCGACTGGGCGTCACCCCCTATTTGGGGCCGGCACTCATCGATGCCAGTTGGAAGCCCATCGCGTCCTACCTCGGCGACCAACTGGGCATCCCCGTCCTGCTCGTCTCCGCCAAGTCGTACGAAGATCTCATCCAGCTTGTCGCCAAGGGGGAGGTCGACATCGCGTCCCTGTCGCCCTTGTCGTACGTGTTGGCCCGACAAAGGACCGAGAAGCTAACGATGGTTGCACACGAGCTGGCCAATGGGGCGACCTCGTTTTCATCCTACATCATGGTAAAGACGGACGATCCGACCACGTCCATCTACGACCTGGTCGGACGGCGCATCGCTTTTGTGGATCCACGTTCGACCTCCGGATTTCTCTTCGCCTATGCGGCGTTCTTAGACCATGGCATCGACCCGGAGACACAATTCAAAGAGGTGGTGTTCTCCGGGAGCCACGTGGAATCCATCAAATTACTGGCTTCGGGCCGCGTTGATGCGGCGGCCATTGGCAGCGGCATGTTGAGCACCGTTAATCGCGATCCCAACAAAGTGCCCGGTATGGACACCGCCGGCATTCGCATCCTACTCAAAGCGGGACGCATCCCCTTTGACCCACTCTGTGTCAAAACGAGCATTCCAGCCACCGGAGTGGACAAGATCAAGAACGCGATTTTGACGTTGAACACGCGCACCTCAGAGGGACGCCAAGTCTTGTCGGCCAGTCCAAAAATCAGCGGCTGGGTGGCCGCCGAGGATTCGCAATACGACAATGTTCGCCATGTCTTGAAACGCGTCACCGCCCACCGAAATGCCGCGAAGGCGAAGCAAGGGGTGCCCACGCCGTGAAACCGACGGAGCCCTCAGCCCCACATGTCCAGTCCGGTCCGGGCATCCAATCCCGCTTGTCCATGCTGGTCACTGTCGCTGTGTTGATGGTCATGGGTTTGGGAGGCACTCTCTTGGTTCGAACGCAAGCCGACACCATGCTGGAAGACGAGCGAGAGCGCGCCGCGGCACTGGTCGAAAGCCTGGCTGTTCCCTGCGCCATTTCGCTGGCCACCAACGACATCGAACGCCTGGACGGATACTTGGAAGAGGTCGTGCAAGCAGGGGGCACCCACCTGGGTATGCTTCATGTCACGATGTTGGATTACGAAGGCCGTGTCATCGCCCACAGCGGTCCGGGCGGGTTCACCGCGCGAACGGACAAGGGCACGCACCGCCTACCCCCATCCGATGAAGCCCAAACGTTTGTTCAAGAGGCGGTTCAATCCACCCGCCCCTTGTGGCGGCGTTATCGCACCATAGAAGGGAAACCTCAGCTCGATATCTCCATGCCCGCTGTCTCAGGGCTGCGATGGGGCACCCTGGTCGCCGGATTCGACCTCCGACCCTTCGAAGAGCGTTTGGCCCACACCCGAACCATCTTGGTGGTCGCTGCCATGGCCTTTACGCTGACCATGTTTCTGGCCCTCTATTTTGGTCTCCATCGCATCGTCGTCCGCCCCATTAAGACGCTCACCCGTTCAGCCAAGAAGCTGGAGAAGGGGGACTTGACCGCACGGGCCCACATCGACTCATCGGGCGAGCTTCAGCTTTTGGCCAATCAACTCAACTCGATGGCCAGCGAGCTGCAGAGCTACACGGAGAGTTTGGAGCAAAAGGTCGAGGAGCGCGCTGCGGAAGTCCGTCAGAAGAACCACGAACTGGAACAGGTGAACACACGTCTGAAGGAGGCGGTCAGCAAACTTGAGGAGCTGGCTCGCACCGACGCGCTGACCGGGATCTCCAATCGACGCTTCCTGATGGAGATCCTCGTGTTCGAGTTGAAGCGAAGTCAACGAACACCTCGCCCGCTCTCGCTCTTAATGATCGACGTCGATCACTTCAAGCGCGTCAATGATCTCCAAGGCCACATCGTAGGCGACTCGGTGCTGCAACAACTCGCGTCGAATCTGGCGTCCAATCTCCGTTCCACGGACGTGGTCGCTCGGTATGGAGGAGAAGAGTTTGTGGTATTGCTCTTCGACACCGCATTGGAAATCGCCATCGAGGTGGCTGAGAAGATCCGGCAAAACATTGAGAACCTGACATTCCATGACTGGGACGACAACGTACATGGCCGCATCACCGTCAGCATTGGCCTGGCGGGTTATCCGAACGACGCCCAGGAAGCCAAAGAGCTCATCATTCGAGCCGATCGTGCGTTGTACACAGCCAAGAAAGGCGGGCGCAATCGAGTGGAAAAGTGGGGGCTGACACGCACCGATCAGGACTCATAGCGACTTCGAATCCCGAGTCTTCTTGGGCCACACTTGCGGTGACTGGTCGCACATGCAACGATACTCAACACCATGGGGAGCAAGGGAAAATCCGAGGCCGCCCCCGGGCGACGTGCCCTGGTGAGTGTCCAACACAAGGCACTTCAAATCCTGGGCGACCTGCAAAAGGACGTACCGCCTAAGCAGGGCGAACAAATTGCAGAGGCCGTGCAAGCACTCAAGGAACACGCCGAAGAGCTAAGGCACTTCGATGAAGCCCTTGAGAACCAAACACACATTCTGCGATCGATCCTCAACAGCATTCCAACGGGGGTCGTCGTCGCGTCGAAGACGGGTGAATACCTTTTAATCAATCCAGCCGCGGCGCCCTACACCAACATCACACAGGAAGCAAAGCGAGATCGGCCCGAACCCTACGGTGTGTTTATGCTGGACACCACCACACCTTACCCCGCCGAAGAGATGCCCTTGGCCCGCGCCATTCGGGGCGAGGCCGCTACAAAGATCGAACTCTTCGTACGGCATGAGAGTTTTCCGGCCGGCCGATGGTTGCTCTGCGACGCCGTACCCTTGACCGCTGACAACGGAGCCGTCCGGGGCGGAATCGCGGTGTACAACGACATCACGGAACGAAAAAAGGCCGCCCAGGCACTGGCCAGGCGGGCCGAAGCGCTCGCCCGTTCCAATCAAGAGTTGGAGCAATTTGCCTACGTCGCATCACACGACCTCCAAGAGCCCTTGCGAATGGTCGCCAGCTACGTCCAATTGCTTGAGCTCAAGTACAGCAAAAAGATGGGCGAAGAGGCTGATCAGTACATTGCATATATCGTGGACGGCGCC
>CAUZBV010000273.1:0-5477 GCA_963578115.1 Myxococcales bacterium | reverse complement strand
CTCACACTCGCCTGGGCGTGCATGGCGTAGGGGACAGACGCCAGCGAGATCATGGGCAGGGCGTCTTGGCCGGCCGATTGGATCTGCAAATACGCCGAGTCGCCTCCGAAGATGCCGTCGGGAAAGGGGCTGCTGGCTGGGTCGCTGGGGATTTTACTCGAAAACACGCCGTTTGTGACCGAGACCGCTTGGGTCTCTTGCCACAGTAAATCGCTGCCGTCGGTCTGACCATGCAACGAGAAGGTGATGTCGATGTCGGCGGTGACCAGGTTGCCGCCCGTGTCGCGCAAGACCCCGTCCACGTTCATCTGAGACGGCGTCGCCCACACCGGCAGAGCCCACAAAGTCACCAACGCACACACGCTCAGGTTTTTCCAAGTCATCGTTTCCCCCCTCGTTGCACAGCAGGCCGTGGAGTCGATACCCGATCCTCTCGGAACTGCCTTCCAAAACCCATTGTATGAGTGTGTAGGCTAACCAAGTGGGGGGCGCGTTTCAAGTGCCCGGAGGCTCTTCTCGATATGCAAACGTTCTCATTGGACCGGGCGAACCAATCGACTGAAAACGAGATTGGCGACCCGAGTGCTTATTCGGAAATCAACTGGCGGTAATACAATGTATGATGCCATGGACCTGTTTGTTGGTTGGATAGGAACCGATATTCGCCTTGGGGGTGTAGGCCCGGAAGACGTTGGTGGTGGCGCTGTCAGGGAGCTTCAAACAACTATACACCCAAGTGTCGTGACTCATCATCCCTTCCCCGACGTACGTGACCTGAGGTCCAAGGTTTGAAAAATGGCAATACACTTGCGAGTGAATGATCTTCATTCCAGACGGGCACGATGCGACGCAACTCGGATTGTCGTACCCGCTAGCAGAGCCGTTGCATTTCACCGTCGTGATGGAGGAGCCACCGCCACCCGCCGCCGCATCCACATAGGCCTTGGTCGCAGCATCCGCATCGGCGGTCGGTGCGGCGAGGCCGGTGACCTTGTTGCTGCTCATAGCCAGGCTCCCAGTCAGGGTTCCACCGCCCGTGCTCAAGTACGAGTGACTGTGGCTCGACGCGGCGTAACTGTGTGAGTGGCTCGACGCGGCGTAACTGTGCGTGTGGCTCGACGCGGCGTAACTGTGCGTGTGGCTCGACGCGGCGTAGTTGTTGTTCGAGACAAAGGAGTCCACCTCCGCTTCGCTAAGCTTGGTGTCTGTGGTGTGGCCACCGGTCACGTAGCCGCCGTTCGAGACCATACCCAGCACGTCAGCGCTGCTCAATTGGGTGTCCGTGTCGACGGTGTGAGCACCCACCACTGCCTGAATCTCCGCGTCTGAACGCGTAGTGTCCACCGTATGTGCGCCGGTGACAATCCCACCGTCCGAGACCATCTGGAGGACCTGTTCGCTACTCAACTGAGTGTCGGTGTCCACGGTGTGATTGCCCACGACCGCCTGGATCTCCGCGTCTGACCGCGTGGTGTCCACCGTGTGTGCGCCGGTGGAAATCCCACCGTCCGAGACCATCTGGAGGACCTGTTCGCTACTCAACTGAGTGTCGTTGTCGCCATCCGACAAGCCCGCGGGGATCCCCTTCAAGTCGCCAAACTGACCCGTGATCGCCACGATCGGCAGATCGGACAAGCGCGCAAAACCGTCGTCTGCTATGACCGCGATCACCGCGTCCGAGCCGCCCACCAGATCGGCGAAGGTCAACCCGGTGATCTGCGCGAACAGTCCATCCAGCGCATTCTGAACCGTCGCCCCGAGTCCGTTGGCCGCGTCATCGTAGGTCACTTGGGAGGCCGCGATGGTCACCGAGGCCGAGAGCATGGGGGTCTCAATGCAGGCCTCGCAATCCAAAGCCAGCGCCTTGTCCGCGCTGGCGCTGGCCTTGGCGTGCATGGCGTAGGGGACAAACGCCAGCGAGATCATGGGCAGGGCGTCTTGGCCGGCCGATTGGATCTGCAAGTACGCCGAGTCGCCTCCGAAGATCCCATCGGGAAAGGGGCTGCTGGCTGGATCGCTGGGTATTTTACTCGAAAAGACGCCGTTTTTGACCGAGACCGCTTGGGTCTCTTGCCACAGTAAATCGCTGCCGTCGGTCTGACCATGCAACGAGAATGTGATGCCGATGTCGGCGTTGACCAGGTTGCCGCCCGTGTCGCGCAACACCCCGTCCACGTTCATCTGAGACGGCGTCGCCCACACCGGGAGAGCCCACAAAGTCACCAACGCACACACACTCAGGTTTTTCCAAGTCATCACTTCCTCCTTCTTGACACGCCCCCGTGTCGAATTCTCATTCACCGTTGGCCCACGTTCCATCCTCACGCACCAGGACCTTTGCGATGAGGCTCGTTCGGTCGACGAGACCAAAGGTGGTCGCGTCGGTACTGCCACCCGGCTGATTGCCCAGCAGAAGCAACGCATTGGCCGGAATGACACCCTTGTAATCTTTCTCGTACACCTGCAAGAGGCGCACGTTTCTATCCGACAACACGTAGGGTTTGCCCACGGTCGTCGCGAGGGCTCGCCCGTTCACTTCAATGGACCAGCCGGTGGCCCCACGGCGCAGCGCAAAACGATCGCCCGAAACACCCCGGACCACTTTCACAAGCGGCGTTTTTTGGCCAGCCCACCGAATGGTGACAATCTCTCCGCGCTTGGGTTCGTGGCTGTCATAGTAACCGGGCATGACGGTAATCGCGTCACCGTCCTCCAAGAGACCCTGCAGTGAATTGCCTCGAACAAAACGGACTTCGGCCCCCGGGGCCAAGTGGAGCGTTTCCCTCCTCGGCGCCCGCTCCACAGGTTCTTCGACCCGGGTAGTGATGGGCAAATCGATGGGATTGGTATCGACCTCTGTGCGACAACCGGATGGAAGAACCAGCCCGAGCAAGAGCGAGTAAACAACGCAGAGGCTGATGTCGGAATCCACGTCACACGTCCCTATTCCATGACTCTTCGTCTTCTCCGGTACCTCGCGCGCGGCTGAGACTTAACGAATCGTTCACGGGAGTTGGTCTACCGTCGACACAGGACCGATCCCGAACTGAAACTGATGACTGGCTGTCTCGGTGCTGCCCACCACAGACTCTCCGACCGACACCCCTATCACGCCACCGTCCTCGGTGGAGACAATACCGCCCGCAGTCAACGCAAGTTGAGCGTGTCCCAAGCAGATCTCGTTGACCTTTCCGTCACAATTATTGTCGATTTCGTCGCCGCACAGCTCGTCGGCAGAGTGCGAAACTTCAGGATCAGTGGGCGCGCAATCCGTTGTGTCCGGATCCCCGTCATCGTCGCTGTCGGTTTGACAGATGTCGGCCACACAGAGCCCGTTGCATTCGCTGGCGTCGTTGCAAGACTCGCCGGCTGACAGCAAACAAGTGGGCGGACTCGTGCCTACGCAGTCGTGGCCGGTAGCGCAATCTTCATCGTCGCCCTCATCACAGGTCCCCCCAAGCGTCACCGGCGAAGCGCACAGGCCACTCAAGCAGGAGTTGATGCAGTCCCCATTCTCCACACACGCTGCGCCGTCTTCAGCACTGCAAACACCATCCACAGGAGCGTCGCCACTGGGACAGGTAGTGCAATCGGAGGGGCCGACGCCCGTGCAGGTCGCACAGCCGGAGTCACAGACCAGACAGACGTCCTCATCCAAAACAAATCCGTCATTGCACTCGCTGCACGTGTAGCCAGTGGTCGTACTCTCACAGCCACTCTTGCACGGCGCATCGAAGCAGTGGTCATCACAACCGTTGAAGACTTCATCGTCGTCCGAGTCGTGGGTGCCGGGGCCACCCAGCTTTTGGAGCATGGTCGCGATGATGAAGGTGAAGTCGACGTTGGTGATGTCGTTGTCACAGTTGGTGTCGGCGATCTTCCGTTGATTGCTCCCAGTACACAGTTCAGAACCGGCAACTGGACACTCGACAGCGGGGTCCAGGCCAGCCGAAACACTGAGGCATTCAGGGAGGCACAGGTCGTTTCCGAAGAAACCATTCGCGCACTGCTTGCCTGCGTCACACTGCCCCGCCGTGCACTGAATCTCGTCGATGTCAGGCTGCTGTTTCAACGCCCTCCACACCAAGATCATGCACTGCACGTCTTTGATGGAAGTGACCCCATCATCGTCCAAATCACAAGCCGGGGTTGTGGTAGACGGCAACGCAAACGCCGCCGGGGCGGCCAACACAACCACCGAAAACACAGCGCAAATAAAGCCGTTCAGTCGATACCTAACCATCTCCGAACTCCCTTCCAAAACTGATCGCTTGAAACATTAAACTAACGAAAGTTAGGGCACGTTGCAAGCGCCCGAAGGCATCGCTTCGCATTGAAAGAAGACCAACCGGTTACGCCCAGAGCCTGAACGGAGTCCCCAAACGGAAAATCAACCCTTTGGATGCGTCGCCGCCGGTGCTGTGAGACCGCACCCCTGGGCGACAGAGAGGCTCCTTGAGGAATCAATTGGCGGTGATGCACCAGATAGTGCCAAACACTGCCATAAAGCTTACTTCAGTAAAAGTTCGGCCCTCAAACCTCTGGTGGGTGGCCGAGGCAGCAGTTGGTGACCCGCCCAATTTGGCGCAGGACCACCGTTCAGAAGAGTTGGTTCCAACCCATGCGCCCTCGCCGCTAAGGCCATCCATGAAATTGTTGAAATGGCACGCGACGCTCGCGTTAATGATCTTCATTCCGCTCGGACAGGTTGCAGTGCACGCCACAGTATAGATATTTCCGATTCCCTCACCACACGTTGCCATCTCAATGTTGAAACCGGCGCCCCCCGACGCGGCGTCTACGTAGGCCTTCGTCGTGGCGTCCCCATCGGCGGTCGGTGCGGCCAGACCGGTGACCCTATTGCCACTCATGGCCAGGTTCCCACTCAGGGTGCCCCCGGCCGTGCTTACGTAGGGATGGTCGTGAGGCAACGCGAAGTTGTGCGAGTGCTCGCCGGTGACATAGCCGCCGGCCGAGACCATGCCCAGCACGTCAGCGCTGCTCAACTGGGTGTCGTCGTCGCCATCCGACAGTCCGGTGGGGATCCCCTGCAAGTCAATGAACTGGCCGGTGACGCCCATGGCCGCCAGATCCGACAAACGCGCAAAACCGTCGTCTGCAATGACCGCGATCACCGCATCCGATCCGCCCACCAGATCGGCGAAGGTCAAGCTGGTGAGCCGCGCGAAGAGCCCATCCAGCCCATCCTGAACCGTCGCCCCGAGTCCGTTGGCCGTGTCATCGTAGGTCACTTTGGAGGCCGCGATGGTCACCGAAGCCGAGAGCATGGGGGTCTCAATACAGCCCGCACAATCCAATGCCAGGGCCGTGTCGGCGCTCACACTGCGCTTAGCGTGCAGGGCGTAGGGCACAGACGCCAGGGCAATCATGGGCAGCGCATCCTGGCCCTCGGCTTGGATCTGCAAGTAGGCCTGCTCGGTCTCGAAGATGCCATCGGGAAAGGCGTTTGTGCCCGC
>CAUZBV010000272.1:0-5477 GCA_963578115.1 Myxococcales bacterium | reverse complement strand
TGGCACGAGGCAGACGCCCTTTCAGCTTCCATGTCGACACTTTCAGATGACGGACCGCCTCCTCTCGACGTTTTCGAAGTTTGGAGAGCGCCGCACCACGGACGTAGGCCTTGAATCCAGGGAGCCGACGCGTCCAACGCTTGGTGGATTTGAGCACCTTGCGAACGCTGCGTTTGGATGTAGACAAACGACGCAACTCAATCTCCAGATGATCGCCCGTACCGATGGATGACTTAAGACGACGCAACTGACTGGCCGCTTTCGTGCGGGCCGATCCCGACGAGATACGCCACAACTTTCGGAGCACATACCGGCGAAGAGGACGATCCTTCTGCGCTTTGGCCACCGCATCCAAGACGGTCCAAAGACGAATCTGTTCGGCTTTTCCCAACGAGCTGACATCGACGCCCAACAACGCGTCATAGGCGCGTTGGGGTTTACGTTGTCGAAGATGGAGTCGGGCTGCCCGAATCCGACCGTCGGCCCAGCGAGGATCCCATTGGGGCACGGTATCCAGCAGCGCCAAAGCGTCCTTTGCCTTGCCCTGGCGTTCCGCACGAAGGCTCAGATGCCACACCGCCGCCGCATGGAAGCAGGGGTTGCCACGCATTGCTTCCCAGTGGGTCGCCGCCTTGTTTGGTTTTCGTTCATGGCGGATGGCCAACACAAAATGCGCCACCGCTTTCACGTCCGTGGGTGCCTCACTCGCCAGGATCTGTGTCGCGAAGGTCGCCGCGACCCGCATCTTGCGGTCCGCTGCCGCTTTCACCATGGATTGCAGCAAGGGCGACCCGCCCGTGAGCCCCGGAATCTGGACCAACACCTTTTCGGGAGCGATAGGCAGCCCACCGCGGTCCAGAGGCTGGTTCGATCCATAGTCGACAATGTCTTGTACGGACGCACCGGCAGCCGGACACACCCCGAGCGGTGGTGCGGCCACCAGAGAAGTCACGACCATAAACCCGGTAAGCACTGTCAGCATCATTCTCCAAACGAAGTGGCCTGGCATCCCCTCAACGACGCGCCATGACCACAACGAGCGTACAAGGCACCGGCGTCTACCACAATGAATCCGTGCTGCAAAGGGCCCAATGGACAACAAATAGACAAGCAGGCTTTTCAGCAACAACCGATTCGGGCACAATCACACCATGATGAAACGCGCTTGCATCGCCGTGTTTGCCCTGCTCCTGTGGTCCGCAGGTTGCAAGGAACAAGCCCAAAAACCCGTGTCTGAAACGGAACCGCCCGTCGCAGACTCCTGCGAGGCCGTTTTCGCCAACATGAGCAAATTGTGTCGTGCTCATCCTCAATGTCGAACCACCCTGGCCAACCTGCACAAAGAACGAAGCGCTTTCCTCACCAGTTGCGTAGAGAACGCTCAACCCGAGAATCTTCGGTGTGCGTCACAAGCCACCTCATGGCCGGCGTTCATGAAGTGCTCGACACCGAAGAACCCTCCGCCCAAACCCTAAGGGTTGGTCCATCGAAACCATTCCACAATGTGAAAAAATGTCGGCTATTTGGTAACGAGCCGCAGCTTCGGACGCTTGGTCTTCGGGCCGACCTCTTCCCGTTCGCCCCAGCGCTCTTGGTAGGTCAGCGGCAGGAAGCGCGTCATCATAAACTCGTCCACATAGTCTCCCGTGGGCAATTTCACGAATCGTTTTCGGACCGCTTCGATCTCAAAGCCCAGCGACCGATAGAGTTGAATGGCGCGGCTGTTGTCCGCACGCACACCCATCTCCATTCGGGTCACACCACCATTCGTCCGCCCGGAACCATGCCGGGCCCACTCCAGCAACGCCACCATCAACGCACGGCCAACACCGCGTCGTTGATAGTCTGGATGCACTTCAAGCCCCAAGGTCGCCACATGCCGCAACATGGACGGACCCAGTCGATAGATGATGCCCGTGGCCACGATGGTCCGTGCGGCGTTGCAGAGTTCGGCCACCAATTTGATGCCGTTGGGGCCCGAGCGATGGCCTTCCACATAGGGATAAAGGCTGGCACGAAGTTCCGACAGCGTCTTCGGTACGTCGTCCATGTCGCAAACCACCCCACGACCGTCGGACACGACGGCATGGGTCAAGGTCAACAAATCCACTGCATCCGTGAGGCGAACCTCACGGATGTGGGCTTTTCGACCGTCCTTGAGCCGGATGGTTAATGAATCTCGTTCCAACATGCTTCCAAATTGCTCCACCTGTGTATCTAGTGCATCGGGACAATCAGGAACGCAATTTAGGGGTTTTTGGGCTGAATTAGGGCTGAAATCCGCCGGCGCTCCAGTTCCCTATAAAGCGGTCGGGCCCCCTTTTCCTTAGCGATCAGTCCGGCCGTCGGCATTCTACAGACGGCCGTGGTAGGCTGCGGACCGCCCATCAGCGACTGGTCCGATTGGAAAAGTACCACCGGGGAGGGAAGAGAATGGTTGTCTTGGAAGCCGCAACGCCCGTGCTGGGGAACGTCGACCGAGCCATCGTGATTGGATTCCTGGTCCTTGTGTGCGTGGTTGGGTACGTCATGTCGAAAGCCGCCTCCAAGGGTATGGACGACTACTTCTTGGGCGGCAACAAGATCCCCTGGTGGGTGCTGGGCATCTCCACCGCGACCTCCAACTTCGACATGGCGGGAACAATGATCATCGTTGCCGTGGTCTATGCGTTGGGATTCAAGGGATTCCTCGTGGAACTTCGAGGCGGCGTGGGGCTGTCGCTGGCCTTCTTGTTGGTGTTTCTGGCCAAGTGGCTCCGACGCAGCCGCGTGATGACGTCGGCGGAATGGATGCGCATCCGATTTGGCACAGATCGCCAAGGGCGCGTGGCGCATCTGATGAGCGCCGTCGCCAACATCGTTTTGTCGTTGGGCATGATCGTCTACTTCTGCAAGGGAGCCGGTAAATTCCTTACCTATTTCCTGCCCTACTCCGAGATGACGTGCACCACAGGAATGGTCACCATTGGCCTCTATTACACCTTGATGTCCGGCCTGTATGGTGTGGTGTTCACCGATGTCGTCCAGATGATCCTCATGACATTGACCGCAGTGTACGTGTCGGTGACCGCATTCAACCTGACCAGTGGTGTCTCCCTGCCCGAGGGGTTCTTGACCTTGGACTTTGCCGCGCCCACCGGCGCCGGGGCCGAAGCCCTGTTGAGTCGGAGTCCCGAGACCTGGGACCCCATTTTTGGCTTGTTTGGGATCTGCGTACTCCTGTGGCTGTTTCGAACGATGCTCGAAGGGGCCGGCGGTGTTGGAGGGTACACCGACCAACGTTTCTTCGCCGCCCGCTCCGAACGCGAAGCGAGCCTGTTGACCTTCGAAGCCATCGTACTCTCGGTCATGCGCTGGACCATGGTGGCCGGGCTGGTGATCATGGGCTACCACATCGTTCAAACCGGCGGTCCGGGCGCTGCCGATATCATCGCCGATCCCGAAAACGTACTGCCGGTCGTCCTGGGTCAAATGCTTCCGGTGGGCATTAAGGGACTGGTCATCGCGGGGCTCATCGCGGCCGCCATGTCTACCTTCGACTCCACGCTCAACGCCGGTGCGTCCTACATGGTCAGAGACATCTACCAAACGTATCTGCGGCCCGACGCCAGCTCGAAGCAGCTCATCACGGTCTCTCGGTGGTCGACGGCCGCGTTGTGCCTTGCCGGGGTGGTGTTGGCCTCCTTTGTGCCGAACATCAATCAAATCTGGGGACTGATCACCATGGGACTGGGCGCTGGGCTCTTCGTCCCCAACTTTCTCCGTTGGTACTGGCCGCGCTTTAACGGCTTTGGCTATGCCGGTGGGACCATGGTGGGCCTGGTTGTGGCGCTGGTCGTGAACACAGGCCTGGGTTGGCCGCTCTACACATCGTTTCCGACGATCATTGCGGTCACGTTCATCGCGAGTATTGTGGTGACCCTCTTCAGCGAGCGCGTTCCCGAATCCGTTCTGGTGGATTTCTACGTGCAGATCAACCCATGGGGCTTTTGGCGGTCCATCGCGGCCAAGGCACAGAAATGCGGCGCGTTGAACGACCAGCATGCGTCGCAGCGGCAGTGGGAGAAGATCAACGACGCCATCGCGCTCTGCATCGCCATTCCTTTCCAGCTTTCCCTACTCCTTGGAGGCATGGCGCTCATCTTCCACGATTGGGCCAAATTCTCCTTCTTTGTCATCATCGGCGTGTTGTCGGGCGTCGGCATGGTGTTCTTTTGGTACAAGAACCTTAAAAGCGCCGCCCAATGCGCCGAGGAAGACGCCACCCATGACGAACGCCAATCCTCCGGGGAAACCTCCTGACGCACCGGATTGGTTTCCGTTGACAGCCGAGTGAAGATCCGCACACTCCCAGCCCCATGTCCATGAACGTCAACTGGTGGCGAAGTGCCGTCATCTATCAGGTCTACCCACGCAGCTTCCGTGACGCGTCCGGCGATGGTGTGGGGGATCTGGAAGGCATCATCCAAAAACTCGACTATCTCAGCCACGATCTGGGGGTGGACGCGATCTGGATCTCGCCCTTTTACCGCTCACCCATGGCCGACTTTGGCTACGACGTGTCGGACCACACCGCCGTAGAGCCGCTCTTTGGCGACCTGGAGACCGCAGAGCGTCTCATCGATGCCTGCCACCAGCGAAACCTTCGCATCATCCTCGATTATGTGCCCAACCACACCGCCAACGTGCATCCGTGGTTTCGCAAATCCGCGTCCGACCGCAGCAACGCCAAACGCCAATGGTACATCTGGCAAAACCCGAAATCGGACGGCGGTCCACCCAACAACTGGCTCAGCATCTTTGGTGGTTCGGCCTGGCAATGGCACGAGGAGACCGGACAGTATTATCTGCATCGTTTTCTCTCCGAACAGCCCGATCTCAACTGGCGCAATCCCGAGGTGGTCGAAGCCATGCACGACGTGCTGCGCTTCTGGCTGGACCGTGGCGTCGATGGCTTCCGAATCGACGCCCCCATCACGCTCATGCGCGATCCGGATTTTCGGGACAATCCACCCCGGCAAGCCCGCCCAGACGGCTGGGCACAAGGTTGGTGGACACACAACGCCGAATTCGATGAACAGGAACACGTCTTTGACGAGCGTCATCCCGATCTACACGGGATCTTTCGTGGGATCCGCTCGGTGCTCGACCGATACCCTCCCGCCGGCTCACGGGTGGCCATCGCCGAGGTCGAACCGCGTCCCTGGCGCGACTGGATTCAGTATTACGGCCAAGACCACGATGAGGTTCAGTTGCCCTTCAACTTCGAGCTGCTGGTCGCACCGTGGACACCGGCGGCCACCAAGGAAGTGGTGGACGGACTGGAGGACGCTTTGCCGGACGGATGCTGGCCAAACTACACCCTGGGCAACCACGACCATCCCCGACTGGCCAGTCGACTCGGCCCGGCACAACGCCGTATTGCGGCCATGCTCCTCCTCACGCTCCGCGGAACGCCCACGCTCTATTATGGAGAC
>CAUZBV010000271.1:0-5487 GCA_963578115.1 Myxococcales bacterium | reverse complement strand
GCGGCGGTGCCGGCATCGCCACCGTCATGGCGGCCACCAGTTTTAACGTGGCGGTTTTGGTCCAGGTGGTCACGCTTCTCGGACTCATGCTCTTTCCACTGCTCTTGCGTGAACGCCCGGAAGAGCGGCTGCTCCCCTGGACACCGGGACAAGCGAGTCCGGTGGTCGTGGCTGCTCGACCCGAGAGCATGAGCGATGTGTTCAAATCGCTGTTCAAAGCCATGCGTCTCCGATCGTCGATAATGGGCGCTGTCTTCGCCCTGCTCTGCTCCATACCCGTGGGGATTGCAGCAGCCGTCGGGCCCGTCTTGATCACGCAAGAACTCGGTTGGACGTCGGAGTTTTACGCACAAATCGCAGGCGGCCCGGGCATGATCGCCGGCCTCGCGGCGGCGATTGTCGGCGGGTGGATCGTCGACCGTTTGGGAGCACGAACCACCATTGGGGTCGGGTACGCTTGTCTGGCCCTCAACTTTACAGTCTTTGGACTCTTTCCCAGCCTCTGGGCAAGCAAAACCTTTGTCATCATTAACATGTGCGGCCACCTCGCTTTCTTTTCCTTGGCTACCGTGGCCAAGTTTTCGCTCTTCATGCGGATCTCCTGGACGCGAATCGCCGGGACCCAATTCACGGGATACATGGCCTTTTTGAACGCGTCGACGGCCATTGGTTACGTCCTGGCAGGACCAGTGGATCGATTGTTGTCCTATCCACACATCTACCTCGTCTGTGCGGCCGGTGCCGCCTTGGTGATCCTGCTGCTTCCGCTCATCGATCCCACCCAAACGCAGCGCGAATTGAATCCGATTGACGACCCTTCCTCGCAGGGCGAACTGATTTCTTAAACGACCGACTGCAGCCCTGGTCCAAAACAAAGCACTGATGGTACGATGTGCCCATTCAACCGGAGGGGTGTCGGAAGGACAGGGGCAGCGAGGCCACCCTTTATTGCTAAGGAACCATTGAGTCAGGGGTAGTGCCCTGGGAGGATTGAAAATGGATTTTGCGAAAAAACTTCTCTTCATGCCAAAAGTGCTGGATTACCTGTCAAGCGGATCGCTGTTTCGAACTGTGGTGGGGCGCGTCTTGCAATTGGCCGGTGTGTTGGTTGCAATCGGCGGCCTCATCGGCTGGTTTCAGTGGGCCGTGCACGGATTTGAGAATGTACCTTCCAAAGGAATCTTGGGCCTGATAATCCTCTTGCTGGCAATCTTAACTTGCATCTACGTGATTGCACACACGCTGTGGATACGGGGTGGCGAGATTGCGAACGCCGAGGACTCAGAGATCTTCGTGTTGCCCATTGTGATTAAAATCATTCGCATGTTTGGTGACATCGGTGGAACTTGTCTTGCGATCATTGGTGTCGCGGGTTGCCTCGGCTCTTGGTTGGCGTTCGGTGCGCTGTCCGACTTCCGTGCGCTAGACATTCCTGGGCTAGACGGGGACAACTTCT
Source organism: Myxococcales bacterium (assembly GCA_963578115.1). Lineage (GTDB taxonomy): Bacteria > Myxococcota_A > UBA9042 > CAUZBV01. The sequence continues at coordinate 4,031 of CAUZBV010000271.1, read as the reverse complement.
TCTTCGCGGGCCTCGCCTGCTTGGCCGCCTGCTGGGCGATTGGGTTCATGGTTGCTATGGGATTGTACCTGTACGCAGAACTCCTCAATCTCTTTGTCAGCATGGCTCAGGACCTGAGCGCGATTCGTGGGCAAGGCGAAAGCGGTTCCGGTAGCAGCAGCGCTGCTCCGCCAGCTCCTCCAGCAGCCCCCAGTAGTGACGACGGGCCTGCGTACTAAGTTTCTGTGCGGGTGCGTTCCACCGGTGGAAACCACTCGATCACTCAAATGACTCTTGGGTGGCGGCCCACACGGACGCCACCCAAGGGCTCTCACCCTTCCTGCACCAATCCATGTCCTGGTCGTCGCAAAGCTCACGGTAGCGTTTCGGTTCTGTCGATCCTGCCTCATACCCACCCTACCATGCGAGCCTCTTCTGAAAGCCGAGCGTACAGGCCACAGGCGTCCCATACAACGTGGCGAAGGCGACCTTGAAACGCTCCGTGCGAACGCAGTACTCTCACGCCAGACCGTGCGAAGATGGAAGAGCCCACAACGCGAGGGGAGGACGAGACCATTGCTGACCCGATATCGATGGCTCGCATTGGGCGCTGTGATTGTGACGTCCGCGCTCTTGGTGGGCACCGGCAAACTCGGCTGCAGCGAGTCCACCCACCACAACACGGGGCCTTCCACACAAGATGCTGACACCACCACAACCAACGACACCAAGGTTCCCGAAGAGGACACCAACATTCCCAACGACATCAAGGTTCCCGAAGAGGACACCAGCATCCCCAGCGATTCCGAAAAGCCCCAGTCCGAGGTGACCGATACGCCCGAAGCGATCCCGCCGACCATCCCCACAAAACGCCTCGATTTCGTCCCGTGGATCGAGGCGATCGTAGCCGCCTTTTCGGGGCCGGGGAGCGAGGGTTTTTCGGTGCCGACAACGGCCGATCTCAACGCGTTCGCCATCCTGGCCGATGCCATGCTTGCGGAGGACTGGGCCGGCGCACAAGAGGCCGCTTTGGCCGTGAACTATGAGCTCTTTCAAATCCAAGACACGCAAGCGGCCGGCGACCTCGTCTACGGTGCGGGGCCCACGTCCGGCAACACCGACGGTCGGGGCTGGTTTTTCGTGCGACCCAAGGCATTGGCACAGCGCCCCCTCGTGATCGAAGCGCCGCACACCGTCTTCGATTCACGGACTGGCGTATTGTCCGCCGAGATTTTTCGAGCCACACGGCCTCGGGTCCTCTTCCTGGCCGGTACCCATCGATGCGCCAATGGGGCCGAGAGCGGTTGCTCGGGAAAAACCGGCGTATGTGGAACACCCTCGGCGCCCTACAAAGAGTCGGACATGGCCCATACGCCCGTGGCCTATTTCCAGATCTTCCATCAGCGCGCCATGCTCCTCGCGAGCGATCCGTTGACGGCCCTCCAGATGCACGGATTTTCGTCCAAAGACACGGATCCAGAGTTTACCTTCAGCAACGGAACGACCACCGATGTGGACTCGGCGCTGTCCAACACGCTGGCGGTCGCGCTTGAAAACAAGCTAACGGCAACCACGTCTGGAAAACCGGGTAACAGCTGTAATCGAGACGGCAACATCAATCGTCTCTGTGGCACCACCAACGTGCAGGGGCGTTTTACCAACGGAGTCGACCCCGCGATGGTGTGCACGACCGCCGCCTCCAAGTCCGCCGACCGCTTTGTGCACATGGAGCTGAGCTACGATCTCCGTCATCCCGGGGGCACGCTGGAACCGGCCTTGGTCATCGAAGCGATCGAGGCGGTCTTTCCCTAACCGTCGGATTGTGCGGAGTCATCGCCGGAGACAACAGCATGCGACGGGCCTCGCTTGAAGGGACCGTATTTCTGAAGTGCTTCCATGTTCAACGCGTTGTGTTCGCACTCGTGCTCTAGGTACCGAGCCACCGCCGCGGCCAGCGCTGGATGCGCGACGCGGTGCACGCTGTAGGTGGGCGAGGGCATCAATCCACGTTTGATCTTGTGCTCACCCTGGGCCCCCGCCTCAAAGCGCTGCAAACCGTGCCGAATGCACCACTCGATGTGCTGGTAATAACACAGCTCAAAGTGCAGTCCCGGCTGGTCAATGCTCGTGCCCCAATACCGACCATAGAGTGCGTTGCCTTTTTGAAAACCAAGCGTGCCGGCCACCGGGGTCCCGTCCAAGAAGGCAAAGGCCGAACGAACGCGCGAACGCAACGGTCCTCGAAGCTGCTCAAAGAAGGCCTCGGTTAGATAAGGATACGCCCCTTTTCGGTCGATGGTGTCCCGGTAAAAACGCCACAGGGCTTCCCAGTGATCGTCCTCCATCTCCTCGCCCTGCAACATAGCGATGGTTAGGCCGCTGTCGGCCACCTGAGCGCGCTCGCGGAGGACGTTGCGCCGGGCCGACCGGCGGAAAGCGCTCAGATAGGCGTCAAACGACGGCCACCCTTGGTTTTCCCAGTGGTACTGAAAAGTGAGACGTGGGTGGTACTCGTTTCGTTCGCCGACACGCTCCTGCTCCTCCCGAGTGCAAAACAAGACGTGGACTGACGACGCCTTCATGTCCTGCTGAACCTTCTCTACACCGTCCAACAACGCGTCCATCACCACGCTCTCATTCACATCGTCTGCCACCAACAATCGCCGTCCCGTCACGGGCGTAAAAGGCACACTGGAAACCAGTTTTGGGTAGTACGGAAGGCCCGCCTGATGGGACGCGTTGGCCCACGCCCAGTCGAAGATGTATTCCCCATAACTGTGTGTCTTGAGATAGAGAGGAACGGCGCCCACCAGACGGTCCTCATCATAAACGACCACATGGCAAGGCTCCCAGCCTGTGTCTTCGCCCACGCTCCCACTCACTTCCAGTGCGTTCAGAAACGCGTGCTCTACAAAGGGATCGTTGTCGCCCACCAAGGCGTCCCACGCCGATGGGGCCACCTTGGCGATCTTGGAAACAACGTGCGTTTGGAGTCGGTCAGTGCGCATCACCTGTCACCCTATAAGAACGTGGAACATTGGATGACGTCTTCGGCATCGTATCCAACCAATAGAAGCATCTCGACCCAGGCCTCCTTGCTGGGGCCCACCCCCGTCCACGCGCCTCCGCCGTCATCGCCCGTCGGCGGGGACAAGCTGATCGTCGTCCTCTTTTTCATGGTCACATAATTATAGAGGACCGCTTCCGCACGAACGGCCGCATTTGGATCGCAGTAAACCGTGTAATCGGCTGTCTTAGGTTCGGATTCCTTGCCAAACATCCCCCCGCCATTGCCGGCCCCCCGATTCAACCCTTCGAACTCCGGAGAACCATACGTCGATGGGCCCGTGGGAACCAACACCACCGCTGTGTCGACGTCGTCGCAGGTCGCCCCCAGGGCCGTCAAATCGATCGCATGGGGGCTCTGTGTGTCGAGGGACAAGGACAACGTCTCCAATTTCGTCCACACATCTTGCGAATATTGCCACAAGAAAACACGCACGCCGGTGGGGGTCACGATGTCGCTGATTCCTGGACCACACAACGTGCACTTCAGCGTCACGTCGGCCATCCATTGACCGTTCTCACAGATGATATTGTCCAGGTCCAAATCGTAGAAGAGTTCAAACTCGCCTTGAACCAGCGACGAGACGCCGTCTCCATCGGAACCGCAACCCACGCCCAACACCATCGATAGAGCGATGACAAAACTCGCAAACCTTTTTGTCGTCACGTCGCCTCCCAATCGCCACTTTCGACAGCGGATCCATTGGATTGAACCCAGTGTACGTGACGGCTGGCACCGAGTCGACCCGTTACCCACGGCAAGTACGGGCGGCCGAGGGCGGACGATTGTCAGGGAGCCGCTTCCCTCTCGGTCTGACCCTGGTAGGGGACACCAACCACGATCCCGTGCGGCGTCTGGTATCCGGTAGACCCAAAGACGATGTGGTTTGAGCCACCGCAGGAATCGCAGCCGTTAGCGTGAAACTGACGGCAAGGCGAATCATCGCCGGGTGGGGAGCGCAGAGGATGTTCACAGCATCTCCCTC
>CAUZBV010000270.1:0-5493 GCA_963578115.1 Myxococcales bacterium | reverse complement strand
TCACACGAAGATGAACGCGCTGGATGACAGCGTTGTCAACGAGCTCAGTGACGCCATGGACCTGATGGAGTCCCGTTCTGATGTCAACGGTATGGTAATCGCCAACGACGGACAGAATTTCTCCGTGGGCGCGAACATCATGCTGATCCTGATGTCCATCAATCAGCAGGCTTGGGAACAAGTCGAGGCCATGTCAAAGCGTTTTCAAAACGTCTTTCGGCGGATGCACAAGAGCAGCAAGCCCGTCGTCGCGGCGCCGCACAACATGGCGTTGGGTGGCGGTGCGGAGATCTGCCTGGGCGCGGACCGCGTTCGCGCGCATGCCGAGCTCTATATGGGCTTGGTGGAAGTGGGCGTGGGGTTGATCCCCGGCGCCGGTGGAACGCTGGAGCTCTTGAAGCGCCATTTGGAAGATGTGCCTGTGGAACGAGACATCGTGTTCGATCGTTTCCCCTGGGTGGCGCGAACCTTTATGGCCATCGGAACCGCAAAGGTGGCTACCAGCGCTCACGAAGCACTGGATTTGCGCTTCCTACGCCAGCGGGACGCCATCACGTTTGACCGCGCCCAGTTGGTTCACGATGCCAAAGCCGATGTCATTCACTTGGCGTCCACCGGTTATCGGCCCGATCCCGATTGTGACAACCTGTATTTGCCCGGCCCGGATGGTGCGGCAGCGATTGGCGCTTTGCTCTATTCCATGGAGACGGCGGGTCACATCTCGGCGCACGACCGGCTCATTGGTGACAAGCTGGCTCGCGTGCTGACGGGTGGCGACACGGATGGACGAAAGGCGGTCAGCGAAGAGGCTGTCTTGGAACTGGAGCGCGAAGTCTTCCTCAGCTTGTGCGGGGAAGAGTTGAGCAAGGCGCGAATTATGCACATGCTTCAAACCGGAAAACCATTGAGGAACTAATCATGCGTGAAGCGGTCATTGTCAGTGCGGTACGTACGCCCGTCGGTCGGGCTCTGAAGGGATCGTTGGTGAATGTTCGCCCGGAAGATCTGGGAGCCCTCGTGGTCAAGGAGGCGATCAATCGGGTGTCTGGATTGGATCCTGCGGCTGTGGACGACGTGATTCTCGGTTGTGCCATGCCCGAAGGGGAACAGGGCAACAACGTGGCGCGGAGCATCGCCTTGTATGCGGGGTTGCCGCATACGGTGCCCGGTATCACGGTCAATCGATTCTGCTCCAGTGGACTCCAGACGGTGTCCATGGCCGCAGAGCGAGTCATGGTGGGTGGCGCCGATGTGGTCATCGCCGGCGGTGTCGAGTCCATGACACGGATACCCATGGGCGGCTGGAAACCCAGTCCGCATCCCGGCATCCTGGCCGACATGCCCGAAATCTACATGCCGATGGGCCTCACGGCCGAACAAGTGGCCACCCAATACAACGTCTCTCGCGACGACCAAGACGCGTTCGCCGTCGAGAGCCAACGGCGTGCAGCGACGGCCATCGAAAAGAATTTCTTTGCCGACGAGTTGGTGCCCGTGCCTTTGCCCAATGGAGGGACCTTGGATCGGGACGAGCTGCCGCGGCCGGACACCACGTTGGAGGGGTTGGCAAAGCTGCGCCCCGCGTTCTCAAACGGGGGCACTGTGACCGCAGGGAACGCATCGCCCTTGAGTGATGGCGCGGCTGCGGTGGTGGTGATGAGCGCCGAAAAGGCCGAATCATTGGGCGTAAAACCCCTCGGTGTGTATCGCGGCTTCCAGGTGGCCGGTGTGCCGCCGGAGCTGATGGGGATCGGCCCCATCTCAGCGATCCCACGTCTTCTGGAAAGGACAGGCGTTTCTCTGGATGCTATTGACTTGTTCGAGCTCAACGAGGCGTTTGCTGCCCAAGCTGTGGCGGTCATTCGCGAATTGGGTCTCGACCCCGAGAAGGTAAACGTCAACGGTGGGGCCATCGCGTTGGGCCATCCTTTGGGCGCAACGGGTGCCAAGCTGACCGCCAGCCTTCTCTATGAATTGAAGCGCCGGAATGCACGGTATGGTATTGTAACGATGTGCATTGGTGGTGGAATGGGCGCGGCAGGGCTCTTCGAACGAGTCGCCTAAGGCCGCGCGGAGCGGCTTGTGGGACAAGAGAAACAACCCAGCAGTGAATCCAAACGAGGTCGACTCACCAACGTGGGTCGTTACATCGATCCCGCGTTCGCGGCCCTGGAAGTTGAGCGGGTGTTCCGGCGCGCTTGGCTGATGGTCGGGCTTGTCAATCAACTTGGAGAACGCGGCGACTATCTGACCTTTGATGAGTTGGGCGAATCCATCGTCGTATTGCGGGATGGCGAGGGAGCGTTGCGGGCGTTTCACAACACCTGTCGGCACCGAGGCACCCGTTTGTTGGAAGGGACTGGGAATGTTCAAGCCATACGGTGTCCCTATCATGACTGGAAATATGCACTCGACGGTCGCTTGCGTCATGTGCCCGATGCGGGAGGGTTTGAAGAACTGGACCGCGCCAAATTGCACCTCTTTCCTGTGCGTGTCGACGCATGGGGGGGATTTGTGTTCATCAACTTGTCCGAGGAAGAGCCGCAACCCTTGGCAGAGACCATGGCGCCACTGATGGAGGAGTTGGAGCCCTATGGCCTGGAGGACATGATTCCCATCGAGGAACATGTCTTCACCGTGCCTTGCAATTGGAAGGCCCTCCTCGACAACGCGACCGAGTCGTATCATTTGCCCTTTGTCCACAAGGGCAGCGTCGATCCGCACGTGGCCACCCGGCCAGAGTTCAAAACATTTGGCGAGCATTACCGGTTGACGCTGGGCATCGCCGACTATTGGTGGCGGCGCTGGGTCGATGAGCAGTGCAGCCGCCGAGGGCCCTACTCAGACAAGCAATTGTCATCGCTGCACAAGTATGTTGCGTTCCCCAATTTCCTGTTTAACGTGCTGCCCTACCATCTGACCATCTTCCGGGTCTATCCGGTGGACGTGAACACGTGTCGTTTCCATTACGGTTTCTACAAACGCAAGGGGGCCTCGGGCCTGGAATGGATGCGCGCCTACGCTACCTGGGTCGCTTCACGGTACATCTTGTTGGAAGACTTTAAGGTATTGGAGGCGTTTCAAAAAGGGGCCGTCTCTGGTCGAAATGCGACGCACCGCTTTCATGCGGGTGAAATCGCCATCAGCCATTTCCACAAAGTCCTCAGCCGTTGGACGGGTGTCTCCAACATTCGATAGGCGGGATGGAGACGCTCCCGCTCCGGTGTGTCCAGTCTGCTGGACAAGAGCGGGGGGAACTCGACTATAATGGGTTCGTCGATAACCAAGCCTTGGACCGAATGAACGATTGTAGAAAACACGGTTTTGTTCCGCTCCTGATGGCATGGGGGTTGGCCGGGATGCTCTTGGCCGCTCCGGCAGGCTGTGACAACCCCGGGCCGGGTCCTTGGGATGACGAGGACGCAGGGCCTTGGGATCCGTGGGGCGACGACCTGGGTCCCGTCTGTGAGGCGGGATACATTTACGCCACGCCCCATGCGTTCGCCGCGCTGCGAGAAGACGGTTCCGTGATCAGTTGGGGCGAATTGTTCGACGATGAATTCAGTCTGGATGTGGATTTCTTGTTGGATCCACCGCCCGCGGCGTCCAGCGATGTCGTCTCCGTGGCGGCCAACAAGTACGCCATGGCTGCGCTCAAGACCGACGGATCCGTGGTGACGTGGGGCTCCAAAGTGCATGGCGGCGACTCCACAAGTGTTCAAGAGTCTCTGAAAGCGGGCAACGCGGCTTTGGCGACCACCCGCAGAGGGGCCATCGCAGTGCTCAAAACCGATGGTTCGGTGATCAGTTGGGGCTTGGCCGCACACGGGGGCGACACGGGGGCTGTTTCCGCTCAACTTGCAGACGGCGTGGTCTCCATCGCTTCGACCCACCACGCATTTGCTGCGCTGAAAAACGACGGCAGCGTGGTGTGTTGGGGGGATCCCCTCCGAGGGGGAAGTTGCCCGTCCGTGGACAAAGTCCAGACCATCATCTCCAATCCCCAGGCATTTGCCGCGATCCGGACCGACGGCAGCGTCGTCAGCTGGGGAAGGGATGATCGGGGGGGCGATTCAACGGCGGTTCAGGCAGAACTCGCCACTGGAGTTGTTCAGGTCGTTGCCAATGAGATGGCGTTCGCGGCTCTCTTTGAGAGCGGCCGGGTCGTGTCCTGGGGCGACAGCACGCATGGCGGTTCGTTCAGTGAGGTGACACAGGCGTTGGCGAGCGGTGTCACGGCCGTTCTAGGAACCAATTACGCATTCGCCGCGCGCAAAGTGGACGGTTCTGTGGTGACCTGGGGATGGCCTTACTCCGGGGGCGACTCCAGCGTGGTGAAGGACAAACTCACCGCTGGCGTGGAGGCGTTGTTTCGGACCATGAACGCGTTCGCCGCGCTGAAAGCGGATGGGTCCGTGGTGACGTGGGGATATCATCCATTTGGCAGTGACAGTTCGAGCGTAGCCGAGCACTTGAGTGAGGGCGTGGCGACGATCGTGGCCAATCCAAGAGCCTTTGCGGCCCTGAAAACCGATGGTTCGGTGGTGACGTGGGGGCCTTCGGAGTACGGGGGCGACAGCAGCGCGGTCAGCACAGAGTTGGGTGAGGGCGTGGTTACAATCATGCCCGCCGAGGCGGGATTTGTTGCGCACAAGAAAAACAAGGCCACCGTCCTTTGGGGGGAGTGGGGCTTCGGCGAAACAGACACCCTCAGCCAACTGTCGAAGAACATCGAGCAGGTGGCGTGGAACGATTGGTCGTTCGCCATTCGGCGCACCGACAACACGGTGGTGATCTGGACGAAGGCGGACAAGAACAAGCACAAGCCCGACGTGTCGTCCCAACTCCAGGAGGGTGTTGTGGACATCTTCACGACCGATTTTGTGTTTGCGGCCCTCAAGGACGATGGCTCGGTGGTGACGTGGGGGAAACCCACCGAAGGCGGAGACAGTACGGCCGTCACCGGCGATCTGAGCGGCGGCGTGGTGTCGGTGTTTTCCACCGCACGCGCGTTGGCAGCGCTCAAAGACGATGGCTCGGTCGTGACGTGGGGCAAGGACGAGTATGGAGGCGACCAGTCGGCGGTCACGGGTGCCCTCGCCGATGGCGTCAAGGCCATCTACTCAAACCCCTTCGCGTTTGCCGCGCTGAAGGAGAATGGTTCGGTGGTCGCGTGGGGCAACGGCGATGGTACGGGAGGCAACCTCACGAGTGTCGCCAACGAGCTTCAGGAAGGTGTGGTGCACATCGCGTCCACCTGGTTCGCCTTTGCCGCGCTCAAGGGCGACGGCTCGGTGGTGACCTGGGGTATCGCGGCAAAGGGTGGGGACAGCGGCTCGGTGGCTCCCCTTCTTGAAGAAGGTGTGGTGGCGATCGCTTCGAACAAGAGGGCGTTTGCGGCGCTCAAGGAGGACGGCTCCGTCGTAACCTGGGGCGATCCGACCTACGGAGGACAGAGTGACCCAGTCGCCGCTTCGCTCGCCGGCGACGTAA
>CAUZBV010000269.1:0-5522 GCA_963578115.1 Myxococcales bacterium | reverse complement strand
GAAAGACCGCCGCCACCGCGTAGATATAGAATAGCAAGAGCAAGAGCAGGGCCACATACCCGATGGAGGGCAAACTGTTGAGCAATGTGGAGACCAGCATCTGCAGTTTGGGCAACGCGTGGACCAACTTGAGGATCCGGAGCACTCGGGCCAAACGAAGGACGGCCACATATTGGGCATTCAATGGCAAAACGCAGGCCACCACAATGATGAAGTCAAAGACATTCCAGGGGTCGAGGAAATAGCGCCACGGTTTCTTGCCGTGCGCGCCCATTCGAATAAAGACTTCCAGTACGAAGATGGAGAGGATGATGTCGTTCGTAAGCTCGAACCCTGCCCCGTAATGACTGACCATCCAGGGATAGGTCTCCATCCCCACCACGATGCCTGCCATCAAAATGGCGAAGGTGACGATATTGTTGAACCAGTTGGATTCGGCTGTCGCGTGAAGCTTCTGCTGGATAATGTGCATTTTGGTCGTCCTTCGAATGAACCCTTCTGAGGCCACTTTGCAACAGGTCTGACGCCTCCGCAAAAAAAGGGGGGGGGACGCGATGAGCTATTTCGCCGTTGAGAAAAGCACTCCCAAGAGGAGCCGGCTCGCCCCTAAGCAATCCCGAGTGCTGGCACGGCGTGACTGGCAATGAAGAGTCGTCCTTGATAAGCTGAATCCTCGATGAAAACGAAGGTCTCTATGACGCCGTTCTGGGTGGCCACCGCGAGCTTGATTCTGCTCGCGTGGAGTTGTTCATCCAAGGCGCCCTCTCCCACGGACACGTTGCCCACCGATGTGGAGGCCGAGGTCTCAGACATTGAGGACATTGAGGACACGACGCCCGATTCCAAAGAGGATATCCAAGACACCACACCCGAGATCGTCGATCCTCCGGACACAGCGCCCGGCGACGCGGACACCCCGGAACCGCCCCCCGAGGTCAGCGACGTGGGCCCCGACACCACCGAGTGCATCCCCACCTCCGGGTTCACCAATCCAATGGTCTACGATGGCCTGGTCGGCACCTGCATCGGCTGTCACGATGCGGGGTGGCCCCAGCCCCTCTTCGCCTCCTTGAGCGCCTTCGAGACCCTGGTGGTCAACAATTTCAAGACCGTGGTGCCGGGCAAGCCAACCGAGGGGAGCCTGCTTGCCCTGCTCAAAGGCGAAGCAAACGGTACGCTATCTCAGATGCCCATCGGCGGTCCCAGCTTCTTGGAGCTCGAGGCCGATGGGAAAACGGACATCACGGTGGCCGTTTCATCGACTTTGCCCCACCCGGCACCACGCTGTTTGGCGTAACCGGCGACGGGACCATCGGCCCCCTGGGCTTTGGCAAGATGATCGTGGACTCAGGCGAGTTCGACCGGTGCGCTGTCCGCCGCTTCTACGAGCGCTTTGGCGGCATGAAGCTGGATCCCGCCAAGCACAAGCTCTACATCGACAAGCTAGTGAAGGTGTACTCTGACAGCGGCAAGAAGATGAAGCCCTTCATCAAGTGGATCCTAAGCCAACCGCGCTTCCGAAAGGGGCATTAAATCAGACGGAATACTGGGCGGGCACGAGCAGCCCGTGTTCCAGCAAGAGCGCGATTTCGGCTGGGTCGAGTGCGTCGACCGCGATCGGCGTACCTTCCGGCACATCCAATCGCTTTGCAGCCTGCTCGGACAGATGCAACACACCCACATCCCCGTCGGCAAAAGAGACCACCGCCACTACGCAGGCTTCACCCGCGTCCTCGGGGAGTTGATGGGTTCGCATGAGGTTTTCGATCACCGCCGGCACGTCAAAGGCCATGGACAACACATCGCCGGCCCGGCCGCGCATCAGCTCGGGAGCCGAATCCGCACCCAGCACATCCTCGGCCAATGTGACGGCCTCCAAGTCTGTAGGCATCGGATGGGCGATGGCCGCTTCGAAGCGGGCCACATCCACCAGCGCCCCGTGCTCCGTGTTGGGCAAGAACGTCGCAAAGCGCCGACCCAGAGGAGAGCGCTGAGGCGCATCTTGGCCCAAGAAGGTCGCAACCGCCGGTCCAGCTTGTGCGCCCAAGAGGCGCAACGTTCCCGGCAACGCCGATTGAAGTCCCTCCACGACTTGTCGAATGGAGCGCCCGTATCCACCCGGCAGATCGTAGCCCACCGCAAACACATCGGCTGGTTCGGGCAACGTCCATTCGGCACTCAGGCTTTCATAGGATTGAATGGTCGCCGCGAGACCGGCTTCATCCGACTGAGCCGCCAAGTGGTCCACCATGTCGTCCAACGCACGGGCGGCTTCTCCTTCGGTCTCGGTCCCAATCTGGAGTAAGCGCCAGCCCACATCTTGGGCCGCCCACTGCCAACGGGTCGCGTTCAGAGGAGCCGCGGGTTGCTCATGAACAATGGCGCCTGTGAGCAATTCGATGCGGTCGATCAGGCTCTCCAAAGAGTCGTGATGGCCCCGATCTGCGTTGCCAAAACAGTCCGCATAGCGATGAAACGTATCGGAGTTCAGACGGTCCGCGTGGGCCGCCGCGTAGGCCAACGCGTCGCTGCCCAAATCCAACGTAGCCAAGCGATGAGACACCATGCGACCGTCGACCATGGATTGCCGTACCGCGTCCAGTTCGCGCTGTACGTAGGCCTGTCCATTCTCCATCCATTGTTCGGCCTGGGGATCTTCTTCGATAGGACCCTGACTCGCGGCCGCTTCACACTCCGGACAAAACGTTTGGTAAAGCGGTCCGCCGCCTTGATGCGACGGGCATCGTCGGAGGTGCGCTTCGTCAAAAAAGTACCAGAGCGCGACGGGTAACACCTCGGCCAAGCGGGCCGCGAGGGCGTGAAAAAACCGACTCGCGCCGGGTTCCCAGGCAAAGCCTACCAGGCCATGACAGAGTTCGTGTCCCGTCCATTTGGCCCGGTGACCGGGATGAAAACTGCCGCTGATACGATCGTGTCGAAAGGCTTGGTATTTGGCCTCGGGCAACACGCCGTTTTGCCAAGCAGGCGTCTCGCCCAAGTCGGGCCGATCCGTCGGAAGCCACGCCTCCGGAAGGGCCAATTCCACCCGGTGCTCAAACTGACTGAGCAGCAGGTTGGACTGCATGGCCAATCGGCCCACGACCGCTGTGGCAGGGGAGCGCGACAGCTCGTGCGCCGGTGCCCCTTCCACCTGGATGTGTTCCGCTGTCATGGCCTGTGTGTACCGCGCTGCGAGAAAAACGCCAAGAGGGATGAATCAAATCCAATGCATTCCCTTCGGCAGTGCGTCCGTGATAGCATTCGCAGCCATGAAGCGCGCTCCGACTTTGCTGTTGATTCTCGTTGTCTTGCTGTTCAGCGCCTGTAATGACGATTCGGCTTCGGCCGGGGATCCCGTCTCCGATGCTGGACCCGCCGACACCGCTGCTGATGGTTTGATCAGCGACGACGCTGAGCCTCCGAAAGACGAAGGCACCGCGACCGACACGCTCACCGACGATGTCGCTTCCCCCGACATCGTCCAATCCGACGCGTCCGATCCGCCGCCCATCGCCAGTTTGTGTTTTGCCGACAAATTTGACCCCAACGAACCGGGCCCCAACTACGACCAATTCAATCCCGTGGTCGCAAAGCACTGCCTGGGCACCAACCACCAGGACATCGTGGGCGTGGAGCAGGTCATCTTCTTGGGCGACTCGGTCACGGTGGGCACACCCAACCTGGCCCATCCCTTTTCCACAGACAACGGCCATTTTTTCCGCAATCTGTTGGCCGAATGGTTGGCGGCGCATTATGGCCTAAACACGGGCAACGACATCGAGTGGGGCCTGTGGAAGGCCTATGACTATATCCAGGGCAAGGGGTCGTTGAAGGAAGCCGGCGACTTTAAGAATTGCTCAAAGTGGGGCGCGCGCACCGATGATCTGCTGGAAGGCGGCGGCCAAATCCACGAATGCCTGCCCGGCGGTACCAGCGACAAGCGCACCCTCTTTGTCTTCACCATGGGCGGCAACGACATCTCCAAGATCACCCAAGAGGGGGGTGACGCGTCGGAAGCCGAAGTGGCCGCCGACTATCCCGCGTCCTGGGCACTGGCCGAAAGCACCATTCAATACCTGAAAGAGGCGTTGGAGTGGATCCACGATCCGGAAAATTTTCCCAACGGTTCGTACGTAATCTTTGCCAACCCCTTTGAGTTCACCGACGGCACCGGCGATGTGTCGGCCTGTGCCACGGCGGCGCTCGCCGGCTACAAGACGTGGGCCAACACAGCAGCGCTGAAAGACATCGGGATCTACTTATTGGAGCAATACACCAAACTGGCGGTGGACACCCAGACGGATGTGCTGTGGCTCTTGGAGCAATTCTGTGGTCACGGCTACGTCACCACCGGCGACAACGCCGATACGAGCAACCAATGTTACTTGGGGCCCGACGCCGAGCTGTACTTCGATGAGACGTGCACCCACCCCAGTCCGCCTGGGCATCACGCCCTCTACGAGATGTTCAAAGCGGCTGTATTGGAATAGGGAGCCGGCAGGAACCCTTCGGAAATAAATAGGCCCGCGTTGCCGCGAGCCCATTCGACTGTTCTCAACCGAGTATGCTCTAGTTGCAATCGCCCAAACAGGATCTTGCTTCCTTGGCGCATTTCAGCAGCTTCATGGGTTTTTTCCCGGCAATCTCGGTACATTCCGCTGTACGCGTGGTACACGCCGCCTGACACTTGAGCTTGGCAGCCTGGTCACTGTTCAAGAGGCCCGCCTTCTCCGCCAAACCCGCAGCGCCATCCACGGCCACAGCCGCGTTCTTGAGATCCGATCCCAAGTCTTTGCCATTAATGGCGTTGACCGCGTTGATGGCCGCTGCCGCTTTTCCGAGGGCGGGTGCAGCACCTTCCAGTGCTTTCAAGGCATTGACCGCCTTGTTCAAATCCGCTGGAACAGCCGCTTTTACCGCCTCTTCTGCCCCGGCTGCCACAGCTTCTACACCCGCTGCGGCCTCATCAAGCGCCGTGGCCGCCTCTTCGCCGCCTCCTGCGAGCTTCTCGGCGCACTCACCAACGCGGGTCATCGCGGCCATGAAACCCTCTTTGTCCGCGTCGCTGGCTGTCGCCATCGCAGCGTCCATGGAAGCGGCCATTGCATCGCCTTCGGTCTCCAACGCTTGGAAACACGCTGCATCTGGGCATGCACAGACCTTGTCCGCCAACGAGTTGGCTTTTTGAAGCAACGTCAATTCTTGTGCTTCTGCCTGGTTTGCGGTGTTTGATTTCTTGCTCTTGTCATTGTCTTTGTTGCACGCCATCAACATCGTGAGCGCACACAGAACGGCCATCCATCGCATGGTTTCCCCTTCGACACGGTCAGACATGTCTAGTTGTTGTTTGAGGGCCGATTGTGCCTTGGTTTCGAAAAGAGTGCAACAGCGTTGCCTCGGGTGGAAAAAACACGAGAAATTCCGGCTCAAAACACGTACGGATCACTTCATCAATAACGGGCTATTTTGTCGCCGCGGCTAATAGGTAACTTCCACATAGGGATGGAGGCTGGAATCCGGCG
>CAUZBV010000268.1:0-5533 GCA_963578115.1 Myxococcales bacterium | reverse complement strand
GCAAGGCAGGACTGACCTTCACGGGAATGCGAACAATGCCGTTGGAGACTATATTAATTACGCGCGCGCGGGAGAGGCTTTCCGTCCCGTCGGCGAATCGGGCCCGAATGTGGACGTCCACCGGCGTTCCTGCCGCCACGGGTAGCGCGGCGTGCCCTTCCAGCAGTCCATGCGGTTGACCGAGCACGACGGTCGCCACGGCGACATCGTCCAGATGGATCCACACATGGGTGGGCAATTGATCGGACGATCTCAGGGGTTCGGCCATGGGGCTGAAGTCCAGGGCGAGCAGCCCAACTTCCATGTCGTACGCGTTGGATGTGCCCCCGGATGGGTTGCACGCCATCGCCAGAAAAACCACCGAAAACAAAACCAGCGATCGCTTAAACATCACTACCTCCCCGTCCTGAATACGAGTATAGCGGCCCGCCTGGGAAGCGTGTAGTTTAACTGGAAAACCCTCTGTAGACTCAGTGAGTTAGAAAACAGAGATGGTGAAGGAACGATGTCAAAGGACGAGTCCAACCCAAGCCACGGGGCGCTCGATTTTTCTCGTCGCGCAGTCACAGACAGGCGCGGTACCGCCGTGTAGACTGTGTCCATGAAACACCTTTTTCGCATCGTGGTTTTCCTCTTCATCGGCGGCTCGGTGCTGGCCTGCACGCCCTCAGCCAACCCAACGACAGCTTCGGCAGAAGCCACCTTGGACCCAAATCAGTATCCCATGACGCCATTCATGACCGTACGAGGTTTCGCCTTCAACCGCGGCAAGAAAGGCCGTCCGGACTGCCACACGCCCCTCAACAAAGACGGCACCCTGTGCAAGAGCGTGGAGAAACCGGGCGTCGTCTTGAATGCAGCGCAGCAAAAACGGCTGTTGGCGCTCTTGGGCACGCGCAAGACCTTTGGGGACGGCGAGACCAAGTGTTTCATTCCCCACCATGGGTTCGTCTTCTACGACAAAGAGGACAAGCCCGTGGCCCAAGTGTCCATCTGCTTTCTCTGTGCGGGGCTTCGGGCCAGCCCTCGGCTGCCTGCACAACCCAAGAACCCGCGCTACAGCGGCCTGGGCGAAGCCGGCATGAAGAACCTCCGCCAGCTCTGCGCCGACGTGGGTCTGCCCGACAGCCAGGGATAGCGACGCCCGCATGAGTGTGAAAAACTTTTACACTGTGTGCGAGGGTGTCAAAAAGCTTTGACAGTCAATTTCCACGAGAATCAACCTAACTCATTGAAATAACTAGAACCTATTCGTTGGCACACCCTGTGCTCTGTTAATCGCTTGTTCCGTGGCCCCACCGCCGAAATTCCGGGGTCTGAAAGGGAGAAGTGAGCCCATTGAGTCGACATCGAATGCAGATTCTGTTGTGCATGCTGACCGTCCTCGTCGCCACCACGGCAGTGGCCAAACCCATCGCCCCCAAGATCTTCTGTGACACCTATCCGGACTCGGGGCTCTGCGCGGGCACCTTGGTGACCTGCAGTCTCTGTCACACCTCCACCAGCCCGAGCCATACCGCGTGGAACGACTTTGGGAACGCGGTTCTCGGTGCACGCGACTGGGAAACGCATTTTGCGAACGACCTGCCCACGGCCTTGTCCCTCATTGAACAGGACGACAGCGACGGCGACACTTTGGACAACATCTCGGAGATCCTGCTGGGATCCTTGCCCGCCGACGAGCTCAGCATTCCCACCGTCCCGGATTCGCCCCAGGGCGATCCCAACCCCGGATACAACGTGGGCGGATACGACTTCCTCTTCGCCTACCGACGCGTTTCGATCGTGTACTGCGGCCAGAGCCCCTCGTTGAAGGAGCTGGACGCCATTGAAGGGTCCGACGCGGCCTACAACCGACTCCACGACAAGTTGGATGCGTGCCTGCAGAGCGGCCACTGGCGCAACGTCGTCCTGGACCGGATGGCCGATCCGGCGATCAAACCCATCAACTTCGGCACCAATTGGGAATGGGACTATCGACTCTTTCGCTTCGTCATGACCGAGGGTCGCGATATGCGGGACCTGGTTTCCGCCGATTACCACGTCCGGGAAGCCCAACCCGGGGTGCTCACAAAAATCGAAGGCTCGGTGCCCAATCACAACGGCGTCCCATGCAACAAGAATGATCCCGGCACCTGCGCCTTTGATGAAATGTGCAACACGCCCAAAGAGAGCGACGATGGATTTTGTGCCTACGCTGCCGGCCGCCAACCCCTGGAAGCAGAACACCGCGCCGGCATGCTGACCACCCAATGGTTTCACTTCTTCAACACCATGTTTTCGGCCCTGCCCCGACAGACCGCGGCCCAGGCCTACCGGTCGTGGTTGGACTTTGACATCGCCCGCCAAGAGGGGCTTATGCCCGTAAGCAACGAACCCCTGGACGTGGATGGAAAAGGCGTGGACCAAGCCGAATGCGCCCAATGCCATTCCACGCTGGACCCTCTGTCCTACGTGTTCGCGTCCTACAATGGTATCGAAGCCGGCGGTGCCAGCGTCTACGACCCGAGCCGCCCGATCAGGAAAGGTCTCTGGGAAGAAGGCAACGCGCCCCAATCCCTTCTGCTCGGCCAACCGGTTGAAACGCTCCAGGATTGGGGAGCGGTCGCCATGGCGTCCGACCCCTTCAAACGAAAACTGGCGCTGCTCTTCTACCAGCACGCCATCGGACACGATCCCCGTCCCGAAGATCTGGTCGAGTTCACGGCGCTGTGGCAGAGCCTGCCCAACGATGGCTTCTCGGCCAACGCACTGAACCACCGTCTCATCGACCTCAACGCCTTTGGAGCCCTCTAATGAAACGACGTACTCTCATAGACCGACTCCCCTGGGCTCTCGTGGTGGCCCTCGCTATCGCAACGGCGTTGACCCTCAATGGCTGCACGGGATGCCAGACACACACGCCTGCCATCGATGTCACCGACACCGGTGACACACAGGATGGCGCCGACAGCGACACCGACGATGGCGACACCCCCGACGGCGCACCCGACGGCACACCCGATGGAAGGCCCGACAGCGACGATCTGCCCCCCATCGACGTGGATCCACCCAACGCGTGCATTCCCGCCGGCGAGGGCCCCTCGTTTCAAGTCTCCGCCCGCGCGGACCTGCGATGGAAGCGCGTACACGCCCTCAAGAACGATCTGCTCACGGCGATGGAGTTGACCGAAGCCGAAGCCTGCCAAGAGTTGGGACTGGCGCTGCCGGGGATCTGCTTCAACATCGTGCACCTAGTCCCCTTGGGTGGAAACGACCCCGTGGGCGCGGCCATGTATCGACCCATCACGGAACCCACCGTCACCACGGCCCTCGCCATCGACCGAGTCACCACAGCCGCGTGTGGCAAACGGGTGGACGAGGACACGCTGGCCCAACAAGCCGGCGAGCTGGGCAACGTGTTCCATCACATGGACCTCACCGCCGAGGCCATTGAGGTGGGGACGCCGGGACTGCAAGCGCAGATTGACGAATTGTACCGACGCTTTCTGGCCCGATCGCCCACGGATGCCGAAGTGCAGATCGTCCTTCAATTGGCCGCCCCACTCGATGGCACGCCCGTGTCGGCCCGAGACTTTGCCAAGGCGGCCTGTTTCACCATCGCAACGACCACCGAATTTGCTTTTCACTAGGGAGCGGACCATGACTGACCAACACAATTCACGACGCAATTTCTTGAAAGGCAGCGGCGCTGCCCTGGCCGCCCTGACCGCGCTCAGCCGAGTTCCCTTGGCCCGAGCCCTGGAGAGCGCTTCCAACAAACCCATGCCCAAGCGCTTTTTGTTCACGCTGACCGCCACCGGTGGTGCCAACCTCACGGACAGTTTTCTGGCCGTGCGAGAGAGCGAAAGCGCCAACGCCGATGCGCTCATTGTCTATCCAGACACCATGGTCAAATCGTTTCCCGGGACGGCGTTGCGCGCGCTGGACCTGCCCTTCGCGCCGCAGGGTGTACCCGGGTATCGAAAGTACATCGGCGAGCTCCAAGGCTGCGGGTACAAACAGTCCACCTTTGTCCAAAAGTACGCCCAATACATCGCGGTCATGGCCCTGGAAAACACCAGCGTGAATCATGGCGTGGCCCAGAAACGAGCGTTGACCGGCGACGGATGCAACCGAGGACGGACGCTGGCGGAGCACGTGTCCGAAAAGTACGGCCAAGATCTCATTCTTCCCAACGTCAACATGGCGTTTTCCGGCTACCTGGAATCCGGCAGCGACGCCAACCTCCCCGCGTACGCCCGCAATGAAGTTGTGGGTATCCCCTATCTCTTTGCCGCGGGAACCGATGGCATGCGCGGCATGAAAAGAGCCCTGGGTGGCGCCCTGGACGCCGCACCTCAGGTCGGCGCTGAGTTGGACCGAGGCCGAGCGCTTATGGCGCGTGCCCGCGCCGCCCGAAGCGACCTAGAAGCCGCGTCGCTCTTTGGTCAGACCTTTCAGTGCTCGTCGGTCCGTGAAAAATTGTTGGCCTTGCGCAACACCAAAGCGGCGGCTGTGGAGACCGATGATCTCATCACCAAACTCATGCTCTTTGCCCAAGGCGAGCTGGGCATCAACCTGAACTCCTTTGGGTTGGAGACCTCCCTGTTGGCCGCCCAGACGCGAGCTGTTGTCGAACCGCATCCGACGACCGGTGCCGTCATTAACCCGGCCCTTGGATGGCCGAACATGGTGGCCGATCCACTGGTGGCCCAGACCTGTTTGGCCTATCTATTGGCGGCCAACGGATTCACCACGTCGGTGACCTGGGGCCCCACGTTCAGTCCCCAACCCGCGATTTTGGACCAAGAGCCCCCCTTGGCGTTTGACTACTCTCATCAAGACCACGTGGCCGCCCAGAGCGCCATGTGGAGCCGCATATTGGACGCCACCGACAAGCTCATCACCTTGTTGCAGCAGACGCCCACTGGCGAAGGCGACACCATGTGGGATCGCAGCGTGATCCATCTGGCCACCGACTTTGGCCGCGACAAGGAACGCAACGCCGTCGGTCAAGACTTGGCCGTGGACGACGTCAGCACCGGCCACCACCTCAACAACGGCGCCGTGGTCATCTCCCCGCTCATCAAAGGCGGCGTCTATGGCAGCGTGAACCCCGACACCCTCTACACCAGCGGGTTCAACCCCATGACGGGCCAAGCGGATGCCAACATGACCATGCGCTCGCACCACATCTACAGCGCCATCTGTCAGGCGCTGGACGCACCCTTTCCCGGCATGACGCCCATGAACGGTGTGTTCAACGGGTAGATCCAAACATTTCACAGAACCCACGTCCCTCGGCCTTTCTATCCACCATTGGAAGGCTCTTATGGGCGTGTTATCGTCTGCGCTCTTTGGGGCACGGGGAGGTTCAATGAGTACGCTGTTGTGGATCATGCTGGGTGGCGCGTTGGGAACGGGTGCACGATATGGGTTGGTGACACAGCTCCAGTCGTCGCCGTTGGACGGATTCCCCTACGGCACGTTGGCCATCAATCTGGTCGGCTGCCTCCTCATCGGTGTGCTGGCCTCCACCTTGGCCGGAGCC
>CAUZBV010000267.1:0-5540 GCA_963578115.1 Myxococcales bacterium | reverse complement strand
TGTTTCTCCCAGTATTCTCATCATCGACGACGAGCGAAACATTCGCGAAACGCTCGCGCTGATTCTTGAAGGGGAAGGCTATCGCACACGCGCGGTTGGCAGTGCAGAGGACGGTCTGGCCGCCTTGGACAACGAGCGCGCAGATTTGGTGATCTTGGATGTGCGGCTGCCGGGGATGGATGGTATCGAGGCGTTGAAGGAGCTTCGCGCACGCAACAACGATGTGGACGTCATCATGATCAGTGGTCACGCCACCTTGAGCGACGCCGTCACGGCCTCCCAGTCCGGTGCGTTCGACTTTCTTCAAAAACCACTGGACCGTGACCGAGTCCTCATCACTGTCCGCAATGCCCTTGAAAAAGTGCAGCTGCAGCTCGAGATGGACCGATTGCGACGCGACGGGGGCAAGCCCTTCGAAATGGTGGGGGACACCCCGATCATGCAGGCGCTTTATCGCCAAATAGAAAAGGTGGCGCCCACGAAGGGACGCGTCCTGATCACCGGCGAGAGCGGGACGGGCAAAGAACTGATCGCACGCTCCATCCATGAGCAGAGCGCCGTGTCCGGAGGTCCCTTTGTCAAAATGAACTGTGCCGCTATCCCCAAAGACCTCATTGAAAGTGAGCTCATGGGGTACGAACGGGGCGCCTTCTCAGGAGCGCTCAATCGGAAGCGCGGTCAGTTCGAGCTGGCACACAAGGGAACGATCTTTCTCGATGAAATTGGAGACATGTCGCTGGCCGCCCAAGCCAAAGTTCTTCGTGTCGTTCAGACCGGTGAATTTACACGGGTCGGAGGGGAACAAACCCTGCACGCGGATGTTCGTGTCCTGAGCGCGACCAACAAGGATCTCAAGAAGGAAATCGCTGAAGGCAATTTTCGCGAAGACCTCTATTTCCGCCTGAATGTCGTCCCCTTGCACAGCCCCCCACTGCGCGATCGCCTGGACGACATCCCCGCGTTGGTCACACGCTTCAACGAGGTCGCCTGCAAAGAAAATGGGTTTCGTACCAAAGAGATCGATCCCGCCGTCATTCAGTCATTGCTGCGATACGGTTGGCCCGGCAACGTTCGTGAGTTGAAAAATGTGGTCGAACGAATGGTGATCATGGGCGATGAACGGATTGTGTCGCGAGACATTCCACGCGATTTGGGCACCGACGGGGGCGCGCCAAGCATTCCTGCGGGCACCAACAAGACACTCCGGGAGTTCCGCAACGACATGGAGCGTGAATACATTCTGTTCAAACTGCATGAACTGGACTGGAATGTCTCCAAAGCCGCACAAGTGCTCGGGATTGAACGCACGAATCTCCACAAGAAGATGAAGACCCTGGACATTCACCGAAATTAGTCGGGGGGGGTCAAACCGGCCTGTTCATCACTCGTCGACTGAGGTGGACGCCGCCAGGGCGAATCGATGGAAGTACTGAATCGCGCTGATGATGGAGAACAACATGGCGCCCGCCAAGAGGAGCATGCCCGTTCGATTGAAGTTGATGGTCGCGGAGACAAAACCGTAATCGATCGTGTATTCGTAGTGGACGAGCACACCGACCAGCCCGCACAACTGAAAGGCCGTCTTCCATTTGCCGGCTTGGGCCACATTGACCACCAACCCTTCGCCCGATGCGATGGCCCTGAGCGAAATGATGCTCAGCTCGCGCGACAGAAGCAAAATGACAAACCACGCTGGAACGCGATTCAAATGGACCATCATCACCAAACAAGCCAGCACAAGGAGCTTGTCTGCCAGCGGATCCATGAACTTGCCAACCGTCGTCGACATGTCGAAGTTGCGCGCGATCCACCCATCAAAGAAGTCCGTCGCTGCCGCCACACCAAAGATCACAGTCGCAATAAAGGAATACACACGATAGGGAAGATCATTGGCGGTTGGATCGGCCCCCGGCTCGCACCGATAGAGCATGTAGACCACCACCGGAATCATGGCGATTCGGAAGTACGTCAGAAAGTTCGGGATGTTCCAAAGTTCGGCGCGCAAGTCGAGATTCTTCTCTCGTCTCTGTCGGCGAAACAAACGGGGCCGTCGTTCAGACATTGGGCCGAAGTATAACGAAATCAGAGGGAGATGCTACCGCTCACTGGAACGATATCGATAATAGTGGGTCAAGACTTTCTTAACGTAGCGCTCCGTAGCCTTGTAGGGGATCCCATCGAATCGTTTCACGGCGCCCGGTCCTGCGTGGTAACCGGCCAACATCAGCCGAGCGTCCCCTTCAAATTGATTGGCCAACTTACGCAAATACTTGGCGCCGTTCATAATGTTCTGGGTGGGATCAAACGAATCGGTCACCCCCAAAGACTTGGCCGTCTCGGGCATCAGCTGCATCAAGCCTTCCGCACCGGCGCTGCTCACCGCATGGGGGTGAAAATCGGACTCCACCCGAATGACCGCTCGGATCATGTCGGCGGGCACACGGTATTGCTTGGAGGCCTTTTGAATGATGGGCTCGAACACAGACGCATCACCCGCC
The DNA here is from genome assembly GCA_963578115.1 of Myxococcales bacterium. Lineage (GTDB taxonomy): Bacteria > Myxococcota_A > UBA9042 > CAUZBV01. The sequence continues at coordinate 3,042 of CAUZBV010000267.1, read as the reverse complement.
GGGGCGCGATAGGGTTTCTTGGTGGACGAAGAGTCCGTGCGAACCCGCCGTCGCGTCGTCGAAGACGTTGTGGATCGACCCGAGGAACAATTGGGCTTTGAGGACCGGTTCGTCCCCATCGTGAATTTCAGACGACAGCGCCATCCCGCCCTTGCGTGCTTACACGCCCGATTTTCCGATGAATACATATCAACCTCTCCCTTCTTCGTGCACCTGAAGATACCGTCGGCCTGAGCCGGCAGAGCCACGCAGAGTAAGAGGACAACTATGGCAATGGATCGAAACATCGCGCTCAAATCCTATCAGAGAAGTGGCCAACAGCAAGTTGTCTGGCTATTTCTGTCGACAAGCTGTCCCTGATTCGACGCTTTACAGCCCACCGCTCAAAGTGCTAGCCAAGAAGGCATGGACGAGCGATTCGACGCGGTGGTGTTGGGAAGTGGACTCTCGGGTTTGAGCTACGCGCTGGAGGTAGCCAACTACGGCTCGGTCGCGGTGGTGACCAAGCGAGCCCCCGAAGAGTCCAACACCCACTACGCCCAAGGTGGCATCGCCGCCGTGGTCACCGACGAAGACAGCTTCGACGACCACATCGAAAACACCATGGTGGCCGGCGACGGACTCAACAACCGAGCGATTGTGACCTTGTGCGTGAAGGAGGGGCCGGAAGCCATCCGCCGTTTGCAGGCGTACGGTATCGAGTTCGAAGCCAGCTTGGGCCGTGAAGGGGGACACACCCAGCGGCGCGTGCTTCACGCCGGAGACATCACCGGCCAAGCGATTCAGGAAGCGCTCATCGAACAAGCGAGGAATCACCCCAACATCACGCTCTTCTCGCATCACTCCGGCCTGGATCTCATTCGCCGGCAGAAGCTCGTCCAAGACGGTCAGCCCAACCGGATCCTAGGGGCTTATGTGCTGGACGAGTCCACGGGCAACGTGCGGACCTTTGGGGCCAACGTAGTCACCTTGGCGACCGGTGGCGCCGGCAAAGTGTATTTGTACACGTCCAATCCAGACGTGGCCACCGGTGACGGGGTCGCCATGGCGTGGAGAGCCCGTGCCAAAGTGGCCAATATGGAGTTCTTTCAATTCCATCCCACCTGCCTCTATCACCCGAGCGCAAAGTCGTTCCTCATCAGTGAAGCGCTGCGTGGCGAAGGCGGTATTTTGCGGCGCATGGACGGCGAGCCCTTCATGGACCGCATTCACCCCCTGGGAAGCCTGGCACCTCGGGACGTGGTCGCGCGCGCCATCGACGTGGAGCTCAAGCGCACAGGCGACGACTCCGTGCTGCTGGATCTGACCGATTTGGACCCCACGTTCTTGGAAGAGCGCTTCCCGACGATCTTGGGACGGTGCGGTGAGTTGGGTATCGATTTCCGCACCACACCCATCCCGGTGGTTCCTGCCGCCCATTATCAATGCGGTGGCGTGGTCACCGACCAAGATGGACGGACCTCCGTACCCGGCCTCTACGCGGTGGGGGAAGTGGCCTGTACGGGACTGCATGGCGCCAATCGACTGGCATCCAACTCCTTGCTCGAGTGCGCCGTCATGGCCCACAGAGCCGCGTTGGCTAGCGAGGACGCGATGAAAAGCCGCCCCGAAGCCATTGATCTCCCCGTGTGGTCTCCCGGCTACGCAGAACCCGGCGACGAAGCCGTGGTCATCAGCCACAGTTGGGACGAGATCCGACGCACCATGTGGAACTACGTGGGCATCGTCCGTTCCAACAAACGCCTGCAGCGGGCACGCCGGCGACTGTCCTTGCTCATCAGTGAGATTCATGAGGACTGGTGGCGATTTCACGTCACACGCGACAGCATTGAGCTGCGAAACATCGCCTGCGTAGCCGATCTCATTGTGGAGGGGGCGCTGCGGCGCCAAGAGAGCCGCGGTCTTCATTACAACCTGGACTTCCCCCACAAAGACGACGAGGAATGGAGACGGGACACGGTGCTGTGGCGCGGTAGTGAGTAGCCTAGAGCTTGTGGATCCAGATCGGCGCGGTCCACGCCATTCGGTTTGCGTCCACCTCAAAGACCTCTAGATACACCACGTGCTCGCCAGACGCCAAGAGGGACATGGGAATGGTAAACCACTGATCGGCGGCGACACCTGTGACTTGCTGCCGCTCTTGCAATCCATCCTCGCTTCGAACGCGCCCTCGATACACACGGACCTCATAGGCCCCATAATAATCCGGATCATGCAGGTGAACGTTGAGGGTCACGTCCCCCGTCAAGGTCGTGTGTTGCCCACCCATGGGGATTCGACCGTCCGCATAGAATCGGATGGTGAGATTTTCATCTTCACTGGCGTACACAGCGCGGCGATCCATCGCGTCCAGCAACGTGGCTTCGCTCAATGAAGAAGCGATGACGGCGGTTCGACTGCTGTGCCCGGTTCCCCAGTTGGCAAAGTGGTTGTCGTGCGGGGCGGTCGGTGCCAACTGGAAGCCATTCATCAAGTAATAGTCCCAATCCGAATGCACCCGAGTAAAACGCTCCACGCCACCTTCCCCGTCATCCATCAAACTGGGATTTTGGTGATTCCTGTGCGCGATCTCTTTTCCTCGACCCACGGTCACTTCCATCAACCGTGCATAGGGCCGAGCGATCTTCTCGATATTCGTCAGTGTGGCGGCCACGATGCTTCTGTCCGGCAAATCAACACCGGAGAGCCATCGGTCTCGCACCTGAGACAGGGGAGGATAGTCATCGAGCCCAAAGTCATTGAACTTCTTGGTCCGCTGGCTGTTCTTGGGGATCGTCGACAGATCCACCTCAAAAATCTGGTCCCAGTTGCCGGTCAAGACGTCACTGGAATAGCGCCGGAATGTCCGGGGGTGATTGAACTGCAGAAGCGGCCTCTCTCCCTCCGCACGACGCCGAGGCAGAAAGTCCTCATACAATTGATCGAATCGCCCTCGCTCTATCTTGCTCAAGGCCGAGCTACCGAAAATGTTCACATGGTTTCCCGTCGAGTTGGTGCTCCACTCCATGGCGGGGATGGCCACAAAGGTGCCCCAGGATTCGG
>CAUZBV010000266.1:0-5566 GCA_963578115.1 Myxococcales bacterium | reverse complement strand
GATGGCGATCGAGCGCACGGGTGAACACGGGGGCTTGTATCACGTGTTGCATGGCACGTTGTCGCCAATTCAAGGGATCGGGCCGGATGATCTGACGATTTCGTCACTGGTCGCTCGGGTAGAAAACGAAGATTTCTCCGAAGTGGTTATTGCGACCAATGTGGATGTGGAAGGGGACGCAACCGCGTTGTATGTGAGCAGACTGTTGACTCGATTTGAATCGCTCATCGTCACACGAATTGCCACGGGGGTTCCCATGGGGGGCGACCTCGAATATCTCGATCACGGTACATTGGCTAGCGCACTGCGCGGTCGTCGACCTGTCTAGCCATCCGTTGCGGGCTAGGTCTCCTCGCTGTCCTCGTCGTAGCGTCGCCATTCGGAACGTCCGGGCAGTTCGAACAAATCTTGCAAAACCTCTTTGGGCGTCGAGAACATCGGTTCCACCTCCGCAACGATGCCATGGCTTTCGTCCTCATCGCCCGCGAGCTCCCCTCGGATTCGAGCCAGAATCTCCTTTCGAAGCTCTTCAAACGCCTCATCCCCTGGCTTTCGAGACTTGCGGTCTAGATAGAGGCTCTTTTGGGACAGCGCCTTTTCGAACTTGCGAAGCATGAACTGTTCATTTTTTCGCGCTTTCTTGACGATCTCTAGGATCTTCTTTTGTCGTTTTCGTCGGCGTGCGATCTCTCGGTAACTCATCCGTGTCCACGATCGGATTTTGCGTTTACTGGCGTGGTAGGTGACCCAAAGCAAGAACCAAATGGGATGGAAGTGGTAAACCCGCCCGTCCCATTCGTCCCCATCTTCCATGAGTCCGATTTTGCTGGCGACGTCTTCGGTGAGCCAAATAAAGGGGAGAAACTTCCGAATTTCATTCGAAAATAGCCCCTTTTGTTTCACGATGTCTTGGAATTGACTTTGCTGCAGTGCGGCGCCCCAGGGCTCTCCCCCCGTGAGGGTGGCGACCCAATCGACCTGATCGCTCCATTCGCTGACATGGTACGTGATCGATTTGCGCAACTGGGACCGATACCGTTCCAATTCGTCGACTTTGTTTCCCTCGTTACCGTCAAAGAAATCGAGAATTACGTCGGGCTCTAGCCGATTCTCCGGCCACACTTGAATGGCGCCATAGGGCGCAACATCACGCTCGCCAAAGAGCGCCAAGATGTCTTGCGTACGAACGGTGAGATCGGATCCGCGGGCTCGTTGTGGGGTTCGAAAATACCGAGCGTGGGCATCCAAATCCAATTCTTGGATCGCTTGCTGGGAGCAGAACACTTCGACGTGGACCGTTGGTGCCCGGTCTTCTTCCTCTCCCCCAAGGGTTTCTCCCACAAATCCCAGTCCTTCACCCGCCAGCACTTTGACTTCGAGCTCATCCGAGAGCAGGACGGCCACTTGATTGGGATTCCGGAGCGCTTTGTACCCCCCGCCTACTTGAAGAACGGGAACGGGATTGGCTTCTTGAGAGGCCATCTCGTCTTCGTCCAAGAAGACCGTTCGATTGCCTTCCAAATCTTCGATTTCTTCGCCGTTCTCGAGACGCTCTTGCTCTTCTTTTCGCCGCTCTTTCTCTTCTTTCTCAAATTTTTCAATTGCTTTTTGTAAGGCCTGCGCGTTGTCTTTCAGACTTCCCCAGTCTCGCAGTCGTTGTACCCAAGGCACCTCACTGTCCGCCAGTTTGTCGGCGTTCTCGGTGCTCACATTCATCGGCGCCAGATGCATGTAGAGCGAGAAGACCCGCAGCTTGGTTGTTTGTAATGTGCCGTCCTCGTTGAGCTTGGCTTTGCGTTTGGGGATTTCGATGTCGTGGCGGAGCAAGACAAAGTTGTTGTGCCCCAACTCTCGCGAATTGGGTTCGAAATGACCTGCGACGACGACACCATCGAACATCGCCCGGACGATTCGCCGTTCATTTTCGTTCTCAAGCGGCGGTGGATAAAGGTGGATCCCCCCGTGCCACGTCTGGTTGGGGCCCATGGGGAAGGTGCCCCCGCGGCGTGCTGTCTCCGGGTTGCGCGCCAATTCGTATGCGGCTTGTTCGACCCGATCTTTGTCTCGAGCCCCGCGGATTCGATGTTCGTCTTTCCAGGCAACCGGAAAGGAGTTGCTTTCGTTGAGAATGCCCGCGAGCACTTTCTCCCAGTCGAACCCAGGACCCGGATCAGAGCGCGTGTTCGCCACGTGCCAATGGCCTACAAACCCTTTGAGTTTTTTGAGTTCATCGGGGCTCTCAATGGTAAAGGGCAGCGGTTTACCGCCTTCTTGCATGGGGTAGGTCTTTTCCAGATCGAGCTCCCGTACAAAGAGACGAAGCAACGCGATAAGCGATTGGTATTGGCGTTCGGTGTATCCATGCGACCGCAATGTTCTGCCGCGAAGTTTCATGCTGCGTGGCTGCTGAAACTCGTAATCATCCATTTTTCGCTTCAGCTGCTTTTGGGACAATTGACCCTTAAATTTTTCGGTCAGCTTTTCCTTAACAAGCGCACGATAGCCGATCTGGAGTGCCTTGAACCTACGGAGTCGGTCCTGAGATTTTGGGGAGTTGTTGTGCAAGCTAACGAGCATGCCGTTCATGTCGATCCCAATGCTTCTGAGATTCGCGTTTCCGGCATGGAACGTGACCGACGCGACATCCGCATATTGATAGATGTCGCCATTCCAATTGATGCAGAAGTGCGATGAGAGCGGGATCTGGTCCATTGGCTTTTTGTAAAGCGCCAAGAAGGTCTTGTACGCATCGGTGGTCATGTCCGTGTGAATGACGCAATAGTCGATGGCTTTCTTGAGGTCCTCCATGGTCTTGGGCTTGCCGGGACGGTCCATGACCGGGACTTGCTGGCGAGCGATGAGCTCCGGCACTTTCCGAAAGTCCAGCTTCGGGTTGTCCACGAAGTTGATGACACGCATGTCACCGCTTTTTACGAGTTCATAGCGTTTGCCGAGGATAATGATGTCGTTGGAGCGTTTGCGATTGTCCTCCCACGCGCTGGCTGGCACCTCTTTTACACCCCACGGCATAGTTTAGGCCCCCTTCCCTTGTCCGGAACCACTTTTTGCTGCTGCTTTCGCTGTGCCTTTCGCGGCCTTCTTGGCCTTCTTGGAGAATCCTTTGACGATCTTCATGACCAGCTTCTTGACGAGCTTGAAGAAAAGCCAGATGAGCAACAAAGCCAGAATGCACAGACCAATCAGGATGAGCCAATACAAGACAGGGTGGACCGTATCGTGCAACCACTGGTGTTTCTGCTCGAGCCAGAACCAGAGGCCTTCTCCGATGAAGGGCGCTTGAAAGGTACGGACCTTGGTCACGATCTCGTTGCGCAAATAGCGGGTGACAGTTTCATCTCCTTCCGTGGTTTTGACCTCTTGGATAATGCTTGCGGTCAACTGCAGCTGATAGGTTTGTTCGGAGACAAGCGGGGCCTCCACTGTGATCACTCGGACCTCGTTGAACTCTGCGATCAACGCTTCAGCCGCGCTCTCAACGTCCTCGACGTAAGCGATCTCCCGGTAGGTTCCTCCGGTCTTGGCCGCCAGCAGTTCGAGACGTTCTCGCTCGTAGGGTTCACTGATCCGTTGGTGGTCACCACGCGACATCGCATAGCCGATGGCATACACCCGGATCCCCGCAGCGCGGGCCAGTGCCAACCATGGTCGAGCGCGGTTGTGAAAGCGTTCTTGCAGACCTGTACTTCGTTTATTGAGTTCACGGCGGACACATTTTTCAATGGCTTTGCTGATTTTCCGATGCGATTTTCTTCCCTGCTTTTCGAATTGTTCGTGGAGCTTGGCGCAGGGTCCTTTGGAGCGCAGGTATTCGTTACAGGCCTCGTCTTCTTCGATGAACCCGTCCTTCCCATCTCCCAGCACAATGATGGCTTTTCGGCTATCGGGTGTCCCATAGCGAAGCAACATGATGAGGGCCTCTTCAAAGGCGCCGCGATCCGATGTGGGGACCAGATCTTCGTCCAGGTCACCCAGATCCAATTCGGTGGAGGTCAAGTCATTGATGGCACACTCGGAGATGCCGCTTCGGTTGATACCAAAGAGTCGGGTGTACTTTCCCCTGTACCGCATTTTTTCGATCAGGTCGGCTTGGTGTTTTCCTCCCCAATCGTCCGCCTGAAGGCCACACGATGGTTTGGCGGCGTTCTGCCGTTCTTCGGCATCATCGCTCGCAAGAGACCGTCGGTATCGAAGGCGTTCGATCTCGCACAACGCGATGTCTTCGTCGTATCGACTCAGTTCGTTGGTGATGCCGGGAAAGTTACGAAATGTGAAGAGCGTGGGGCCAACCCAAAAGACATTGATCCGGGCGTTGAGCAGCTCCTGGAGGACCTTCACGGTTGCGGCTTTGTGCGCACTCTCTAACTGGTCGTAGTGCTTAAATCCGGAATGGCCTGCTGCAATGACCACCACATCCAGTGGAATGCCCATGGCATCGATCTTGGTCAACTCCACCGGGTTGTTCGGTCCATCGTCTTCCTCGTCATCGAGGGTTTTAGTGAAAACCCCAATGGGCTCCAGCTCGGCCTCGGGTCCCTTGCTTAGCCGGACTTCCACCTTGAAAACCTTGTCCCAGTCGATGGGCCGCACGGTCACCCTTCGATCGCCTCGTAATATCGTCGTCTGAAGCTTCAGCGTCGGCGGATCGCTGGCATCAATATGATCAATCTTGATTCGTGGGCGATCTCGAAAGGACTCAAACCAACGGACGTGCCCCGGTGCAATGGCGCTGAGTTTCTTGAGTTTTTCATATTCGCGTACGACCTCAATGGAGTCTCGCTTTTCTTTTCGCTTACGCCGGTTGCGTTGTCCCTCCGAAATGGATGGCAACGCGATGGCCAGGGCCAAGGTGATGAGAAAGAGTGTTCGCATTACACCCCAAACCGAAAGGGTCGCAACGCATACTCAAGCGGGGCGCTGGTGAGGATGGTGTCTTCCACGACCGCAGTCACGCGATAGACATAACGCCCAGGGACAAGATCAGGGTGCGTGTACGACAAGTGGAGGGGCCACGCCTGGGGCTCACCGTCGATGACATGCTGGTGCTTGGCCACGGTCATGGGTTCATCGAGGCCGGGGCCTTCCACCGTGAGTGTCAGGACGACCTCGGCACCCACCGGCAAATCCCCGGGTTGAAGAATGCACCGCACTTTCGCCAGAGGATGGGGCTTGGCTTCCGACCACCAGAGGCCAGCGTCCATGGAGTCTCCATCACGAACAAGCAGGACGGCAGCCCCTGCGGCGGCAGATGCCCCTAGGAATCGCCTTCGTGTTGGATCGTGGGAGGTCGACACAAACCGAGTCTACCCTCGGCACGCATTGGGTCAAGCGAAGGAAAAAAGCAGATTCTAGAAGCTGCCCTTGAGAAAGTCGGGATGGGGGGATGGGATGACTTCGGTCATGGTTTCGACTCCGATAACGTCTACAGCTGCCTCCAGGCTGGCTTCCACGTCGTGGAGATCGCCGGTCACAACAAAGTAGCCTTTTCCGTCGATCCCGTTTCCCAGTCGAATTTCGATCACACGGACCTGCGCGGCTTTGAGCGCAG
>CAUZBV010000265.1:0-5570 GCA_963578115.1 Myxococcales bacterium | reverse complement strand
CTGTCCCTACCTCGTCATGGAATATGTGGCCGGTGGCAGCCTCCTCGACCGATGTGGCCTGCTCCGCTGGCCTACCATCCAGCAGGTATTGATCAAACTGCTCGATGGTTTGGCCCACGCTCATGCACGCGGCGTGATACACCGTGATATCAAGCCCGAAAATGTGTTGGTCACCCGGGATCTCAAGACCATCAAGCTCACCGATTTTAGTATCGCTCACGCCATCGCGGCACCCAGTGAGACCGACCAAGAGGCGATCATGGGTACACCGAGCTACATGGCCCCCGAACAATTCGGTGTTCATTGGCGCGACTATGGACCGTGGACCGATCTCTACAGTTTGGGATGCTTTTCCTATGCCTTACTCACAGGCCATCCGCCTTTTGCACACATCACCAATCCCAACGAACTCATTCGGGCCCATCTCACCCAAGAAGTGCCCCCCATTGAAACCACCGTTGCCGTACCCAAAGCGTTCGAAAAGTGGATCGCTCGCTTACTCAAGAAAGACTTGAATCGCAGGTATCGGCGGGCAGCGGACGCGGCGCACGCCCTCTTGAGTATACCCATTCCGGAGGACGAGGAGACCCCACCCGAGGACATCGAGAGCAACATTGCCGTAACGATGAACGCGACTACATTGCCCACGAAGGTGTGGGCTGAGATGAAAACCGTGATCGTCAGGGACACGGAAGTGGACACCATGCCAAAGGACGCCCCGTGGTGGGACAACAACACAAGACGAGTCCCAGTAGAGGACGCGAACAACGCGTCGATCCACCCACAAGAGGACCTGCGTCGCTTGGCTTTCCAGCCCACGGCGCTGGCCATCCCCAGTCAAGACAACGCGCCGGTACCCGTGCAAAAATTTGATTCCATTCGCATCAACGCCAGTCCGCCGGTGCCCAGCACGTGGCATCAACCGGAACAATCGGTGGACGAGCACCGTTGGATTGGACCCGGACTGGAGCTCTTTGCCATGCGAGAGTTTCCCTTCGTGGGTCGGGAAAAAGAGCGTGACACCTTGTGGCAACACCTGCAGGACATCCAACAAGAAAACACGGTGTGTGCGGTGGTGGTACATGGGGCGGTGGGCACTGGAAAGAGCCGCATCGTCGAGTGGTTCTGTCGGCGTGCGCATGAAATTGGCGGTGCGACCGTCCTAAAAACTCACCACACCCAACTCTATGGGCCTGATGAAGGACCGACCGGGATGTTGGCTCGCTACCTTCGATGCCGAGGGTTGTCGCACCGGGCTGTCCTCAATCGTGTCAAAGCGGAGTTACAAAACCAATACATCACAGACTGGGCTGAATGCCATGCTGTCACGGAATTACTGGTGGCAACCGGTGCCCACGACGACGACGGGAACCACTCGACGGTACGCCTACAGAGCCCAAAAGAACGGCATGCTGTCGTCCGCCGATTCCTCGAACGATTAAGTCATGAACGACCCGTGATCGTCTGGCTCGACGATATTCATTGGAGCCTGGAATCCCTCGATTTCGTACGGTCTATGCTGCAAACCAGCGTGGATGAAAAAGCGCGTATCCTACTCATCGTCACGGCCCAGGACGCGGCTCTGGCAAACACCACAGCGCAGGCATCGCTCATGGACACCATTTTGGAAGACGACCGGACCAACGACATAACCCTACCGCCGCTCTCCTTGCGTGAACAAACCCACTTGGTGGGCGAACTCCTCGATCTGGATGAAGACTTGACCTACCAAATCGTGAGCCGCACCCAGGGAAATCCACTCTTTGCCATGCAGTTGGTCAGTGATTGGGTCCAGCGAGGCCTCTTGGAACGAGGGAAGCATGGGTTGTGTTTGAAATCCGGCGAAGACCTTTCTCTGCCCAAAGATATTCTTGAAACATGGTCGTCGCGTATCGACCAATTGCTCGCAAGCCTCTCCAAAGACGATGAAGTGGCTTTGGAGGTCGCAGCAGTCATGGGCCAAGAGGTCGTTGAGAACATCTGGCAAGACATCTGTGGGCGATTGGCGATTCAACCATCGGACTCTCTCCTGGACACTCTTTTTGAACATCATTTGGCCTATCGCGAGCCAGATATTGACCCCACAGTCTGGAATTTTAGACACGGAATGATCTGCGAAACCATTAAGAAACGTGCGCACAACGCGGGTCGTTGGCAACAGATCCACCGATGCTGCGCTGAAACCGAAACAACACATCCGCTTTGGGACGTCATTGAACGTCGGGGACGGCATTTCATGTTGGCGGGTGAGGGAAGCACCGCATTGGACTACCTCATGAGAAGTGGACGTGTCCACGCGGAGAAGGGCGAATTTCGCCAAGCGTTCACAGTCCTGAAGAATTGTGACAAAGCCATCTCCATAAGCCCGGGTAAGAACGATGATCGACGCGATGCTGACGTACAATTGCTTCGAATTCGCGTTCTCTCCGGCCTCCGTCGTTCGCAGGAAGGCGAGGACTTGGCCATGGAGGTGGAAAACACGGCCCAAAAGCATGGATGGGAGTTCCTGCGTCTCGAAGCCATGTTGTTAAGGGCGCGGTGTATTCAAGGTCGTGGACGCAACGCCGAGTGCTGGGCCATCTATGAAGAAAACCTCCTGCTGGCTGAAAAGGGAGGTCATCAAGCCCTGGCCGCAGAAGTTCGCGGCTGGATGGGTCAGCACAAGAACCATGCGGGTGATATCGAAGGTGCCTCGGAGTATTTCTTGGAGGCCGTCAATGCCTACGAAACCATGGGGAAACCCTCCGATGGTGTTCGTTTTCGTTATGGTCTGGCGTGCGTCGAATATGAGCTAAACAACATGAGCGCTGCACGCTCGCATCTTCAGATGGCCCAACAGTCCTATGAAGCGCGTGGAGACCGTGCCGGTATCGCGCTCTGCATCCACATGCTAGGCGAATTTGAGCGACATGATGGCGACATGGAGAAAGCGGCCCTTCGCTATGAAGAGGCTGGTGAAATGTTTCGGGCCGTAGGAGCCGGCAACGAAACCATCTCGTGGGCCACACTGGCTTTGGTCCGCATCCTTCAAGAACAATATCGTCCAGCCCGTAACCTCCTGAACCGATGCCTACGACAATTGGAGCGCCAGGACCAGCAATTCATGGAAGCACACGTCTATGCGTGCCTGACCTGTTGCTCTGGGGCAGACGCCAATTGGGCCGAATGGGACACCCACTTTGAACGAACGGTCACCCTCTTGGAGAGCACAAAATACGTCGAGAAAGACGTGGCGTGGTCCATGACGCACGCCGGCGATCTCGCCCGGTCCAAGAATCAGCTGGATCGGGCCCAAAAGTGCTACAAAGTCGCGCTCAGCCAATGGACGTCGTTGCAAAACGACGACGAGGTTTCGGCGATCCAAGAGGTGTTGGCCGAGATCGGTGGGGCAACGAACTAGAAGGTTGTAGGCTCGTTGCCCGCACTCCATTTGATGTTGCACCCGAGGCTCGGCTTTTGCTCTTCCGGGATGGGATCGCCGGTCAAGAGACCGTCGATGGCCGCCCGAAGATCCGCCCCGGTCACGGGGACATCGCTCTGGGGTCGAGAATCATCGAGTTGCCCACGGTAGACCAGCTCATGCCGTTCATCGAAGAGATAAAAATCCGGTGTACAGGCCGCCTTGTAGGCTTTGGCCACCGACTGGGTTTCATCGAAGAGAAAGGGGAACGCCCAGCCCAAATCCGCCGCCATTTGCTTCATGTTCTCCGGGCCGTCTTGGGGATGCGTCTGGGCCGAATTGCTGTTGATGGCCACAATCCCGACGCCGCACGCACCGTACTCCTTCGTCAGAAAGGTCAACTCGGCCAGGATGTGAAGGACGTAGGGACAGTGGTTGCAAATGAACATCACCAGCAAGCCGCGTTTCCCCTCAAAATCCGCCAAGGAAACGGTCTTCCCATCAACGGCGTTGGTCAACTGAAAATCCGGGGCGGCGGTGCCCAGGGGCAACATGGTGGATGGGGTTCGAGCCATGATCGTTCTCCTCTGTCGGTTCCGCCGGCAACGTAGCGACGCCGGGAGAACGCGTCAAGAGGACAGCAAGATGACCGCGGCAAGCAAAGTGATCTACCATGGACACTGCGGACGTCACAGGAGGAAGCTCTGCTTGTTCTCATCACGGGTGCCGGCGGTTATGTGGGTCGTCATCTTGTCGAGCGACTCCGTGCCGATGGATTTGAAGTCCGGGCACACGTGCGCAGGTTGCCAACGCCCTCGCCATGGTCGGTGCAACCGGAACAGATTGCCACCGGCGACCTGAACGATCCGGCGGCTGTCACGGCCATGGTCCAAGATGTGGGCGCCGTGATTCATTGCGCGGCGCGGCTCCGTGCGGACCATATCGAACACTTTCGGAGAGACAATGCGGAGGTCACCGACGGGCTCGCGAAGGCGGCGCAAGCTGCCGATGTCACACGTTTTGTGCACCTGTCCAGCATTGCGGTGTACGGTCTAAAGGAACAACGAAACACCACCGAAGACGCTCCCATGGCGCCTGGAACCGATGGGTACGCCATCACAAAAGTCGAAGCAGAGAGTCGCCTGGTAGGCTATCCCTCCCTACAGACTGTGGTTCTCCGTCCCGGTTTCGTGTGGGGCGGTCCCTACGACGAACGATTCATGGGAACGATCCGGCCCATGGTCCAGCGGCGACGATTCGTCTATCCGGGTGCCTGCCGAACTCCGTTGCCCTTCAGCCACGTCGACAATCTGGCCGATGCGGTGCGGCTGGCCCTACAAACCAGCGACGGCGTCGGGCACGCGTTTAACATCACCGATGATCTCAGGGTGAGTCTGAGGGATTTTGTGACGGCATTGGCGATTAAGTTGAAGGTCCGTCCCCCGCGCTGGACTGTGCCGCAGTCGCTGGCCTCAGGCGGCCTTGGGGCCATGCATGCCTTGGGACAATGGCTCGGTGGGGGACGGTCTATCGGCTTTCGCCCCGACGCCATTCGCCTCCTGAACACAGAATGCACCTTCTCCAATGAAGCCGCACGGAACGTACTCCAGTTTGCCCCCTCTGCCAGAGAACACCTCGCCGGTCGCAAATCCATCGACTCTCCCTCGTGATTCACATTGGCGTCCTTGCGCTCGTGGACTGAAGAGACCATCATGGCGGTACACTCATGACGATGGAATCTGCCCAAAGCTGGACCGTCATCCCAGGGCGCTGTGGCGCTTGCCGAAAATTTATCAAGGATTTCGGCCATGGGGACGACATGGCGTACGGTCACTGCGCGGTGAAATTGCGCTCGGGCTCCATCACCTCCGACGAATACAAGTGTGAGGTGTATGATCCAATCGACGGTGTCGAAAACACCGACACCCACGTGCGGCACTATGGGCCCGGGAGCTTTCGGATGAGCGCAAAGGGACCCGCTCAAGACATGGAACCCACCCGGCAGAAGCGCCGAACAAAGCCTACGACCGTGCTGCGCCGGAAAACTCGTGAAGAGCGGGACGGTGAGCTGATTACTTGGGGGGATATGGAGATGGACCGAGGAACGTTGCGACAAATTATTCGAGAGGCGATTGAAGACAGCCTGGGGCTCGCCGACGTGGAGATGGTG
>CAUZBV010000264.1:0-5620 GCA_963578115.1 Myxococcales bacterium | reverse complement strand
AGTCACCCGAGTTCCAAGACGTCGCCTCATCCCCGTCGACCACGAGGCCGGGCGCGGAGTTCTCGTAGAAGCTCGACGCCGACGTGGCACTTCCCAGCGCGATGTTTGTACCGTTCTTGCTCAACACTTGAATTTCAGACCAAGCCACCCAGGAGAGGGTCTGTTGGGTCGTCACCCGCACATAGCGAGCCACGATGGGCTCGACCTCAACAGGTTCGGGATCCGGGTTGTTGTTTCCGTTGTTCCCATTGCCGCCACTGCATCCACAACACTGGTTGGGCTGGTTGCTCCCGGGCTTAATGCAAATCCCGGTCTGATAGCCCGCGTTTTGGCATTTTTCTGCGCAGCTGGCGAACCCCTGAAGACATCCTGAGCAGTCGTTGGATGGGGTGTTCGGGCAATCAGTGGGGCACGTGGCATGGTTCTCATTGCCATTGCACACCCCGTCGTTGCACCAACTCCCACAGTCTTCGGGGCAGTTGGCGGTGGTTTCCTTTCCGTTGAGACAGACACCGTCGCCGCAGAGGGACCCACAATCGCCCGGACAGGTGGCGCTGGTCTCTCCCTCGGTGCATGCGCCATCGCCACAGATCACGCCGCAATCGTTCGGGCAGTTGGCGCTGTTTTCTCCGGCGGTGCACAGGCCATCTCCGCAAAAAGACGTGCAATCGTTCGGGCAGTTGGTGTTGTCCTCGATGCCTTGGGTGCAGATGCCGTCGCCGCAGATTACGCCGCAATCGTTCGGGCAGGTGGCGTTGTTCTCGCTGCCTTGGGTGCAGACACCATCGCCACACACGGCACCACAATCGGCGGGGCAGTTCACGCTGTCTTCGCCGGTGTAGCAGATCTGGTCGCCACACCCGAAGATGCAGTCGCCAGGACAGCTGGCCGCGGTTTCACCCACGGTGCAAGTGCCGTCCCCACAAAAGGGAGCGGGTCGGTTGTTCTGCTGGCTGTCTGTTCCACCGGCGTCGTAGCCCGGATATTGCGGTGCGATGGTTTCGGCGGGTTGGCATGCGAGCAGGGCCAACATGCACAGCAGCGTGAGCGTAGAGGTCAAGATTCGATTCAGCGGGAATGCATTCATGGTTTCTTCCTTTTAGGGCCAGATTACTTTGACGATGTTGGAGCGTTCGGAGACGTTCTTGATGTTCGAGAATCGAGCCAGTCCCGAGACCATAAAATAGAGGGTTTGGCCCGATGTGGGTTTCCAATCCATGGGGCCAAAGGGGGGCTGTTTAATGTGATCCCCGGCCACCGACGTCTTGTTCTTGCAGGTGCTCCCGACCCCCATCCATTCCCATGTCGCGGCGTACCATTGACCGTCGTGTTCGATAAACACCCACGGGTTGGCGACCACATCCACAGTGCCATTGCCCGAATTGTGGGGGATGGCGACGGACGGCCAACTGCTCTTTTTGTCGTATTCCATGCAGATGGTACCGCCTTGGACGGACACACTGGAGAGGTTGGCGGTGACCGGCCAATTCGTCACGTTCACATGAAGCCATTTGACGGTGTTCAGGTCGAAGGGGACGTCGCTGTTGATGGGTGGCGCGCCAACGGGCAGATGAAACTTGTCGGAATTGGCCAGGGGGGCGCTGCCCTGCGCGGCCACGCCATAGACGGTGATCGATTTACCAGCGTGGGCCTTCACTTCGGATGGGCTCAGCGACAGCTGGTAGCGATGGGACCCGCCGGCCTGACAGGCGTCGTTGACGGCCTGTTCATTGGACACGTTGGCCAGAGTCGATTTCAGAAAGGTACCGCTGGCCACGTCCCCACCCGCGAAGGCGTGGACTTCAATGGCGGCGACCTGGCCCAGATGGCAGGCCCATCCCTGGATGACGGCGCCCCCGTTGTCCGCATTTACACTGTCGATAAATCCGTGAATGTTGGCGTTGACGACCGTGCTGGGGGGAGGGAAGGATTGGGAACAGTCCTGGGGGCAGGTGCCGGCGTTTTCATCGCCGTTGCAGCTGCCATCGCCGCAATTGTCCGGGTCAGGTGGTGCACCGCAATCCTGGGGACAGATAGCCTGGGTCTCGGGTCCAGCGCAGAGCCCATCCCCACACACGGTGCCGCTGCCCAGGCCGCGCTCGCTCTGAAGGAGCTGCATGTAGGGCGTGAAATCGAAGAACCCGTCTGGGTGGGCCTTGTTGAAGCCAAGGTCATGCATGTCCCCTCCCGCGTGGATCTCCCGTACCTCGCGCCCGAGGTCGCCGCCCTCTGTCGTCCAGGGCTGACCCGTCGCAGCGTGCGTCCAGCTCACGGAGTTCCAGTCCCAGTCCCGGGCAGACTCGTGCACCATGAGGATGCTCGAGTGATCGGCGTTGGCCAGGCCTTCGTGCTTGTTGATGTGCAGGTGGAGCCGGGCCTCGGTGATGGTGGCAGCCGCCGGTATGTCGCTGGCGTCGACACGCAGCAGCCCCTTGCGGTGTGGACTCTGCTTGATCAGCATCTGATGCTTGTTGCCTTCGTCGTGAGCGTGCCCGCTCTGGATCCAGATGGAGTGGGCGTTGTCCATGCCCCCCAGGTCGTGCTGGTACTCGGCGGTGTGCAGTGCACCGACGTGCTCGTACTCCACCACCAGCCGAGGCTTGTTGGCCTGCTCCCCCTGCCAGTCGAACCAGATGCCGCAGCTGGAACAGCTCTGATAGGTCTGACGAATGATGATGTTGAACACCAGGGCATCCGGCGCGCTGCCGCAGTCCAGGCTGCAGCTCACAGTGTCTTCGTTCTGGCTGCAGACGCCGTCGCCACAGCTCGCATGGGGTGTGCCCGCGTTTCCGCAGTCTTGAGGGCACAAGACCGTGCTCTCCGGTCCGTTGCATACGCCATCGCCACACCAGCTTCCACAGTCGCCAGGGCAGTTGGTTGTGTCTTCATTCGTTGCGTCGCAGACCGCGTCACCGCACACGGGAGGCGGGATCGGTCGGGTGATGGGTGTGTCCGTCGTGTCGGTGCCCAAGGGCGAAGTGGAATCGGTGGGTTGGCAGGCCAAAATGATGGCCAAACCCAACGCCCAGAGAAGCTGCTGTCGCATAGCCATCCTCGAGGGAGTTTACGTCAATTATCGGTTTGGGCTTCTTCGTAAGGGGAGATGGAATGGATGACGAAGAGTCCCGTAAAGAGTGAACGTATCATAGCACAGCCAAAAAAAATCAGTTGCGTTTTTTTTGCCCCCCCGTGTGCGTTCCCACCAGGATTCGCGCTTCGTCACTTCGCGTTCTGCGCGCTCTTTCACAAACTAAACGTGGCCAGGCTGATGCCATTGGCTTCTTTGTCTCGATAAAAGACGAAGAACTTGTTTCCAATGGCGACGATTCGGGGTCGACAGCGCCCTTCGCCTCCTTTGGCGTTGTGTCCGGTATCCTGTGGAGTGCTCCAGGAGTTCCCGCCATCGGTGGAGTAGGCCCACAACAGGTCGCTGTTGCTGGCGGTTTGTCCGCCGTCGCTGCGCAGCGCCACGGCGAGCACTTTGTTGCCGTCGTCCGATGCGGCGACCGCCGACAGACCCGAACTTAAGTGCCAGGCATTGAGGCCGCTGAAGATCTGCTTGTCGTTCCCGAACAGCTGCTGGCCCGACGCGGCGAACTTGTTGTAGTACACGGTCTCGTGGGCTCCGTAGGTCACGTGAACCGTGTCGGTGCCGTCCACCGCCAGATCGGGAAAACCGGTTCGGCCATTTCCTTTTATGTGGGTGGTCATGGTGTTCTTCAAGTTCTCGGCAACGTTGCCGCCCGTGCTTCCCCGCAGCGTGTAAGCGGCCTTTCCACCGCCATTGGGTTTCCCAGACACGAGAAACACCCGGCCAGGTACACCTCGCATTCGGCTGTCGGAGTCCGCGCGCCAGATCCCGCCGATGGTGCCAATCTTGGCGGCGGAGCCCGTTCCGCCGGCCTTGAAGATGTGGAGATCGCCCCACACGTCGTCGCCCCCATGCGAATGGCTCATGTACACCTCGTTGGGCCCCGCCCAGGCGACTCCTACCACGTAGTTCCGCTTCACTTTCGAGCCAAAGATGTAGTCCTGGTCCCAGTTGCCCTGGGCGTTGCGGCGCCGATAGCGGATCTGGTAGCCGCTGCCCCAGTCGCCGTCGTGGCGGGTGACAATGTGCACGGTGCTGTTGTCGCCCACGGCGATGGCCGGTGGAAAGCTCATAGCGCCCTGGTCGCCGTCACTGGGCGCCTCGTCCAAAACCTTGGTGGCGTTGATGTCGAACTGAGCATAGCGATCGGCGATCAGGTGGGCACGGTTGTCCGGGCCGCGCACTGCATCGGACTGTTCGCCGCCGGCGATCTTTCCGTAAAAGGTCCACTGAAGAACCGGATCATTGTTGCCGGGTGGCTGGTTAGCGCCACAGTCCTGGGCGCAGTTGGTGGACGACTCGTCGCCGTTACACACGCCGTCACCACATTTGGCGGACGCAGCGCTGCAACTGTTTTTGCCCGGGCAACAGTAGTTGCAGTCCCAGGTGGTGTTGGGGGGTTGGTTACCATCGGCACAACCGCTCGCGCAGCAGATTCCATCGCCCCATTTCATGTTTCCGATCAGTGCGCCACAGGACGGCAGGCATTTCCCGTTGACGATTTTGGAGTGTGGACTGGGACCGCAATCGGGTTCGCAATCGACGCCGCAGTTGGTGCTGTTTTCATTTCCATTGCAGTCCCCGTCGCCACACACCGAACCTTGTCCCGGTGGTGGGTCGTTGTCTCCGGTACATACACAACACACATGGGGGTTCTTGCTGCCGGGTGCCCCGCAGAACCCGTCATCATGCCCCTCATTAATACAATGAGTCTTGCAATCGGCCGCCCCGTTGAGGCACCCCGAGCAGTCCGCTGGTGGTGGGTTGCCTTCGCCGTTGTTGCTACAATCCTGGGGGCACAGGGAGGGTGCCTCGTTGCCATTGCATACGTTGTCGCCGCACCAACTCCCACAGTCCGCAGAGCATGTGGCGGTGGACTCGGGCGCTTCGCACACGCCGTCCCCACAGCCCACCGCGCCGCCGCAGTCTTCTCGGCAGTCGGTTGTGGTCTCATCGGCCTCGCTGATACTGTCGCCGCGCCCGGATGGTGGGAACCCCCATGTGCTGTCACCAGCCCCTCCATCCGAGTAATTGGCGTTTGTTGGGGTGGTGGACTGGGCTGGCTGACAGGCCAGGAGTGCGAATAGACCGAAGGAAGAGAGTTGGAGACGCATGATTCACCTCATTCTTTAGTGCATCGGTTGCCGGCACCAGGCCCTTCGAAAGAGGGATGGAGTGCCTTTCGAAGGGCTCTTGAGCACAATTGCGGGTGGCCTGACATGTGGGTCCAGGTCACCCGAATTTTTTGGGTTCAAATCTTCTTGAGCACAAGCACCCAGTCCTGAGCGCTCGGCGGTGCCAACGGGATATTGCCACCGCCCGAATGGGTCCCTGCCGACGTCAGACCGCCGGTTCGGGGATCGAACCAGGTCGCTTCAAAGCTACCCCCTACGCTGCCGAGTTTCATCACGACGGGGCCACCGTCGCCCCCATCCCAGGAGTCGCCTTGACCCAGGAGGAAGTAGAGGATCCGGTTTCGCGCGGGATCCGCCAACGCGAACTTGCCTCCTCCGCCATTCACGAGCCCCG
>CAUZBV010000263.1:0-5647 GCA_963578115.1 Myxococcales bacterium | reverse complement strand
CAGTAGTCGTTGCTCCCACATTCTTCGTCGTCTTCGCAGGCACCACAGGGACTGCCGCATCCGTCATCGCCGCAGTTTACAGCGCCACCGCCTTCATCCGGGCAATCGGGGATGCATGCCGGTGATGTGCATTGACCGTCGTCACCACAGGTTTCCCCTTCGGCACATACTCCACAAGAGCCGCCGCAGGCATCGTCGCCGCAGGCTTTGCCACTGCAATCGGGCTTGCAGAGATTGGGATCCACGTTGGTGTCCATGTAGAAGGCCGTGGGGCAGGTTTGGTCGTTAAAGGGCGTGGTGTTCGCGTGGATATTCGACGGGCTCACTGCCATGCCGTCGGTTCCTTCGGCATAGAGAAAGTCGGGTGGGACGGCCTTAAAGTCTTCCCCGTTTCCTTCCGAGAACGTACCGCCGAACAAGAATTGCTCCTCGGTTCCACTCTTGGAGAGGGCCGCCATCATTTTGCCATCACACTCATTGTCATTGGCGCTATCTTCCAACGCGCACGAGAGCCAAATGAACCCGCTGAGGCTACCTGCGACAGGATGGTTGTCGGCCCAGCCATCGGAGGATTCCCAGGCGAAGACGCCATGCAATTTGGCGGAAACCGTCTTTCCGTCCTTGGTCGAGTCCGTCACTTCGGTCCAGTCGATTCGTCCGCAACCGCCGTCGATACATCCAGCCATTGCCGGGGTGGGCAGGGTTGTTAGTATCAACGTCGCCGTGGCGACAAACAAACTCGAGAGTGTCCAATGTAGTGAACGCATTGCTCTTTTCCTCCGCGCATCCCCGTTGGGGTGCTCTGGTCTTGGCCGCATGCCTAGAGTCTAGGCGGGAGTGGCGTTGGGATCAACATTGTCCGTACATTGGATGAGGGGGGTGTGGAAAGGTCGTCAGACCATGCGCGGCGTGGACTGGACGCTATGGGGCACACACGTAGCCGAGAAAGTGATCTTGTTTCCAGTCCGGCCCCGGGCCCTCGAAGGCGCTTCGGTGCTGCAGCGGATTGGACTGTACCCATCGATGGAGGGGGAGGGTTCCCGGCAGCTCCGTCGACGAGGTGTACACAGGGCTTCCGATCTCGGTATAGACGCACCACTCGGGACTGACGGCACAGTCACACCAATCGCATGTGTTGTATTCGTTCGGGTTGGTGCTCTGTATTTTGTCCGGGATCGGCGCTGAGAGGAGATACACCGCTTGATTTTGACCCACGACACGGTAGGCGATCACCCCGATCGGTGCGTATCCATAATGCCATCCCTTGCTCTCCGACTCGTACACAGGAACACCCTTGGGACTCTTCGTACATTCGGAGGTGCCGTTGCACGATTTCAAGGCACAAGCGTCGTCCTCGCACAGGGTGGGGGTTCCGGAACACGTTCCATTGACGCATGTGTCATTATAGGTGCACAGGTTGGCGTCGTTGCAGGATTGGTCCGCGGGGGTGGACCAGTCCGTTATGGACTGGGCGGGATCACAGACTTGGCAGGAATTGCCCGGTTTGAAGTCGCCCGGTTGGAAGCAGACGGCGCCAATGCCGCAGCCGGCCTCGGGATCACCGCAGCCGCAGACGTTGGGCGTGGGCGCCACACACACCGAATCGTTGCCTTGGCATTCGAGGACGCCTGAACAGGACCCGTAGAGATTGGTGACTGTGCATGCTCCACCTTGGCCGTCCTCGTCTTTTTCCCCGTCGCAATCGTCGTCCACTCCGTTGCATCCGTCCGTACCGGCAGGCAGGCCGGGGACGCAGTTGTCTTTCTCCTGGCCGTTCACGCATTCGGTGCTGCCCAGGGCCGCGCACACGCCCACACCGCAGGTGGTCGTGAAGGAGGCGAAATCTTCGTCGGTCGCGCCATCGCAGTCATCGTCCAGGCCGTTGCAGGAATCCGTGGAGGGGATCGCCGTGGCATCACAGGCGCTCAAGCCGTTCGGCGTGCACTCGCGTGTCCCGGGGCATCCACTGCCGGGCGGGGTGCAGGTCGTGCTCCATTGTTGGGCGGTGGCGATGTCGTCGCAGGGGCACTCTCCCGCCGAGCGGACGCACGCGTCGGTGAGGCCGGTCGGTCCTTGGGTAGCTTCGCACACGTATCCGGAAGGGCAGGGCGCCGTGTCCCCACAGGGTGTGGCGCAGTAGCTTCCCGCGTTGCCGTACGAATGACAGAAGGCCAGCGAATCAAAGCCTGCGGACGCGCACTCACTGTTGGTGGTGCAGGGCCGGCACAAAGGCACATGCAGCGGTGCACACACAAAAGTGAGGTCCCCACCGCCCACGTCGACTTGTTTGCAGGTCCAGCCCGGTGGGCAGTCCGCGATGCATTCCTGTGTACAGACATTTCCGTCTTTTCCCTCGATGCACCAACCGGGTTCGTCCGATTCGCAATCCGTATTCCCAGAGCAGGGTTTCCCCACCACACTATCGGGCGGTGGCCCGGTGGGATCATCTCCGCCCGGATCGGGCGTGACGGTTTCGCTGTCCGGCGTCGGCGGGATGTTCGAGTCCTTTGTTGTGGCATCATCGGTGGGGGTGGCGCTGTTGCCACAACCCAGCGCACACAGCAAGGCGATCGCCCCAATGATGGTGATAGAGAGTCTTAAGCGTTGAGTCGTCATCGAATGCATTCCCTCGCGCAGTATACCATGTGCGATGGTCGATTTCTTCATACCATGTGCTCTCCGCGTTTGTTAGAAAGCGAAGCCTTCGAATGGCTTCATTGAGCGGCTGATCAGAGTGCCCTAAAGCATGTGCCCAGGTCGTCCATGGACGATCTTAGGGGCATAATGAGTGGTCCATCCCGGACGGTGGGTCTGGATTCTGTTCCGTGCAGAACGAATCGCCAACGGTGCAGAACCCGACACAACAGACACCGGTTCCATCGACACAGGACGAACCGTGAGCGGGGAGGATGCGGGTGCTTGTTTGCGCTGAGCATCGAAACCCGCAGTCGTCGCCTTCGCCGCTGTCTGGGTCCGGCACGCAGGATCGGGTGACGTGAAGTCGTTCATCCAGGTTGCCTGCCCCCGTTCCAAAGGAAGACAGCGACTCGCCTTCCTTCAAAGGGCTGGATTTCATCGAGACCGAGCCCGCGAGGGAATAGGTGGCCCCTTTGTTGACGACGGCATCCCCAGAGGATGGATCGCCCGTCAGGGCTGCGATGTCCGCGACGAGGCTCCAAACCCCACCCATCGTATAGCGAAGCCGGGTGGTGGCGTTGTTCAGGGCTTTCTTCCGGTCGGATCCGTTGGGCGCAATCTGATTGAAATTGAGGAATTGGTACTGGCCGCCCGTCAGACACGATACCTGCTGCATGCGCGGATCAATGTCGGGGTAGGCTTTGGACTGAAAGTGGAGGAACGAGACATGGCTGTTGGGTTTGCCTGAAGCCACCGACTCCTCGATTTTGGTTCGAACCGCGACAAAGGATTGGGTGTTCGTGCATGCCGCTTGGCTTGCCGGTCCAGCGCCCATCACTTCGATGTCGAAGCAATGCTGGAATGCCTCGCTCTCCGCATCGCAGGTGTCGGGACCATCGGTGATGACCACGATGTGACGGGCCGTTTCCCCTTTCTCAATCATGTAGTCCCACACTTGGTCGACGGCCGTCCACAGGTTGCTGCGGCCTCCCCCTTTGCCCTGGAGTTTGTCCACCGCTCCGAGGGTGCCGGATGCCGCGTCCCCGATGGCGTACGACTTGTCGGTGGAATAGCAATTCTCGAGAAGAAATGGGTTGGTTTCGTCGTCCACGCCCGGTACATCACACACGACACCGACATTGGGCGTCTGGTTTTCACCGAACGAAAACACGATGACCGGGTCCGTACCGTTCATTTGCTGGATGAGGTTCTTGGCCGCACTCAGGCGCAGGCTGTTCGAATCGCTGGCACACGTGCTGAAGTTCGTTCCAAAATCGTGACTGCCCGCTTTGCCCTCGAGGCACGAATCGGGATCGACCAAGCCGGAGGTCGAACCGCTCTGGTCGATGAGTATGGCCACGCCTACCGGCGTCCCCCGGCCTTTGCCCAGGAGATGGTCGGTGAATCCCAGCTCCTCGATGGAGACGCTCGGGCCCTCGATCTGTCGGTTCGGCATGGGCTCGCATGACTCGCTCGCGATGGTCGTGCCGTTGTGCAACGACAGACAATCGCTCGTGACCTCGAAATGCTCTTTGGTCAGGGCTCCATCACCCGTCAGGGAGACCGGCTTTGCGGCAATGAAATCCTCGTCCGGCCGGATCTGCAGGTCACAGTCTTCTTTGGAACAATCGGATTCCTTGCTGTTTCGGTCGGTAGACTGCAACACAAAATCCAGCCGGATCCGTTCTTCGTCGCCCATGCAGGCCGGGACCCATTGGTCCCCCACCTTTTTAACCGGTGTGAGGCCTACGCTTCCTAGTTTATTGAACAGAATGGTGACCTCAGGAACTGGTATGTCCGTGTCGGTGGTCGTGTCGATGGTCGTGTCGGTGGTCGTGTCGCCGCCGTCACTACACGCCGTCAGCGTGAGCAGCACAACAAAGAAGAGCAAGTTCCTGGCCTTCATCAAGAATCCTCCTGTGGATTGAGGATGCTCACTATGAGTTGCTCTTCCGCAGAGGTCAAATGGGTCGGTCGCTTGCGTCACAGGACGCCTTGTTGAGGACAGTTCGGCGTTTGCTCCGCGTCAATGGGCGGACGAACGTGGCGCTCCAAAGCATGTGCCCACGGCGCGGGCGGCGAGAAGAGCAGGGTCGTCCAGTGGGACCGTGCGGATCTTGTTGGCGACATCGCTCATGGCCACCGAGTCGATCTGACCACCGCGCTGGACCACCATGCGGCCAAAGCGGCCGCCGCGGATGAGCTCATACGCCGCGTGGCCAAACTGGGTGGCGAGCACGCGATCAAAGGCGGTGGGCGTGCCGCCGCGCTGGACATGGCCCAGGACCACATGGCGACACTCCAAGGACGTTCTCTCCTCGATCTCATGGGCGAGATACGCCGCGACACCGCCCAAGCGGATGGGATCGGGTGAGCCCTCCACGTGGCGGTCCACCACGACGTCACCGCCGATGGACTTGGCACCCTCGCCCACGGCGATGATGGTAAAGCGTTTGCCGTGCCGGCTTCGTTCCTGACAGCGCTCGGCCACCACCGGAAGGTCGAAGGGGATCTCGGGAATGAGGATGATGTCCGCCCCACTGGCGATGCCCGCGTGGAGCGCGATCCACCCGGCGTAGCGTCCCATCAACTCCACCACCATCACCCGGTGGTGACTGGAGGCGGTGGTGTGGATCTTGTCCAGCGCGTCGGTGGCGGTGCTGACCGCCGTATCGTGACCAAAGGTCACGTCCGTGGCCCACAGATCGTTGTCGATTGTTTTGGGGACGCCCACGATGTGCATGCCCCGGTCAATGAGGTCGACAGAACCGCTCATGGTCCCATCGCCTCCGATCACCACCAGCGCATCGAGGCCCGCCTGATGATAATGGGCCACCACCTGGTCGCGCACGTCTTTGACGACCCACCCGTCACCGTCGGGTACGGAATAGGCCGCGGGATCGGAGCGGTTGCACGAGCCCAAGATCGTCCCGCCCAGGGTGAGGATGTTGCTCACATGGGTCCATTCGAGGCGAAGCAGCCGATTCTCGATGAGGCCGAGGTAGCCGTC
>CAUZBV010000262.1:0-5661 GCA_963578115.1 Myxococcales bacterium | reverse complement strand
GCATCATGAATAAGTTGCCTCGAGCCTATCCTCCCGAATCCGAGCGGGGTTTTGCCGGCCCAGAGATCGTCATCATGAGACGAATTCTTCGGCGTATGTTACGGTCCGGCGAGTTGGTGCTCTAGTTATAGTCTTTGAGGTGCAAGATGTCTGGATTGCCCTACATCTATATTCCCGCTGATGGCCCCATGACGCCCCTCGTGGTGAGCGTTCCCCATGCCGGCATACGCATTCCGGATGGGGATCGGGACCTGATCCTGGCGGACGACCGAACCCTCTTGCGCGATGCGGACCTGTATGTGGACCGCCTCTATCGTGATGCGGCGCACCTGGGAGCGAGTATGATCGCGGCGACCGTCAGCCGCTACGTCTTGGACCTGAATCGCGGGACAAACGATGTGGATCCGCCCACCTGTCTGGACTGGGACCACTACGGGAAACCGAACGCGAAGGGCTTAATATGGCGCGAGTCGACCGATGGACACCCAGTGTTGGCCCGTCCGTTGACGCGTGCTGAGTTGCAGGATCGAATTGACCGTGTCCATACGCCCTATCACAGCAAGCTACAAGAGTTGCTGGAAGAACGACGGGAACAGTTTGGGTATGCCATTTTGTTGGATGCGCACTCCATGCCATCCGTGGGTCGGAAGGGGCACGCGGATGAGGGGGTGAGACGTGCCGATGTGGTGCCTGGAAACAACCACGGGGCAAGCTGCTCGTCCGAAATGACGGACCTTGTGGTCGCTCATTTTGAAGAGTCTGGATTTGGTGTGTCCGTGAACGAGCCGTATTCCGGTGGGTACATTACCCAAGCCTATGGCCAGCCTGACCAGGGAATTCACGCCATCCAAGTGGAGTTGAATCGGGCGCTCTACCTCAACGAAGACATCCCAAGCTGGGCCGGGGAACGCTCCAGCCGCCTGGTCCGAGCCACCCACGACCTGGTGGTCAAATTGACGACATTAAACTTGTCTTAGCTCTCGTCGTCGACTCGTTTTACCTGCGTTCGCGTAAGTCGATAAAAGGTGGTCGTTAGCCAAATGGCCACGACGGTGAGGCCGGCGGTCAACCCCCACCAGAGCCCGGATGTCTGAGCGATGTCGCTGTCGGTCAACACCCTGTACGCCAACAGAAGGCCTACGGGCAGTCCGAAAAGCCAATGCCCTACCAAATTGGCTACCATCGGCTTCCGTGTCTCTCCGGCCCCTCTGAGCGCCCCAGCGGCCACGATTTGAACCCCATCGGACACCTGGAACATGGCTGCAATATGAATGAGGGGAACGGCCGCAGCGATCACCACCCCAGTACACATGATCGAGGCGAGCGCGTCCGCAAAAAACAAAAACACCAGCGCAGAGCACGCCATTACGGAGGATCCCGTCACCAATCCGACCCAACCCGCCCGACGGGTCTCCTCGAGCTTTTCGCGCCCGACGGCGAATCCTACCCGAGTGGCCGTGGCGCTGCTCACCCCCAGGGCGATGGTGAAGGTTACTGAGGCCAGTTGAATGGCCACCTGGTGGGCGGCCAACGACAAGGTGGAGATGCTCCCGATGATCACGCTCGCCGCAGCGAAGACCCCCACTTCAGCCACCAGGTGAATCCCCACCGGGAACCCCACACGACCGACCTTGCGCATACCGGTCCAACCGATGGGGCCGATGGGTCCCGGATCGGGCAGTTTCCGGAGCGCCTTTCTCATGTACAGGAATTCCCAGGTGCCCACGATGGAGGTGGCGATCCCGACACCCAGAGGCCCCAGCCCGGGTCCGAGTCCGACGGGCAGCCCGAAG
The DNA here is from genome assembly GCA_963578115.1 of Myxococcales bacterium. Lineage (GTDB taxonomy): Bacteria > Myxococcota_A > UBA9042 > CAUZBV01. The sequence goes on along the minus strand of CAUZBV010000262.1, from coordinate 3,868 downwards.
AGATACTCAAAGACGCCGTCCCCATAGGCGAGGAGTAGACTGGCCGGGACATTGAGCACGTTGGCCGTAAGCACGGCCACCATGGCGGCGCGGGTGGTGCCCAGGGACTGAAGGTAGCTCCGGTGTGCAATGAAGAGGAGAAAAGGCAAGAGACCCGGCAGTCGGCCCAGTGTGTAATAGAGGGCCTCATGCAAAAGCTCGGGGTCGTCGATGAATAGCCCCATGGGTAAAAAGAGCAGGAGGATCAGCGCCGAGAGCGGGAGGGTTAGAATCACACAGAGCCTGGTGGTGTGTAGAAAATGCCGTTTTGCCGCCACGGGGTCGCCCCCGCCAATGGCTTGGGAAGCGAGCGGGTCGAGTGCCGTGACGAGGCCGATCCCAAAGATGGCGATGACGATGTAGAGGGACGACCCCAAGCCGACCGCGGCGAGCTCCACCGCCCCCAGATGCCCCACGATGATGGTGTCCACCAGGCTCATCATTTGATTGCCGGCGAAGACGACCATGAGAGGACCGGCCAAGAGCAGGTTTTGAGTGAACTCTTGCCTGACCGTCTTGCCCGGTCGAAGCGATGTGGAGGAATCGCTGTGCGTCTGGGATGTTGGTTTCATGTCGGGATCATCAAGAGGGTCGTCATCTGTTCATGAGACGACCCAAGGCGAGCTACAGCCAGCCTGATGGTGCGACATCCCATCCCGACAATCAAGGGGTGAAACGGAAAGGACCTGTGTGCTGTTCTAGAGCGGGCGGGAGAAGATGTTCCAGCTTTCGTCGCGACCATCCATCCAGACGAGTTGAAAGCCTGTGACCGTTGGGCTGGTCCAGGAACCGATGACAGCGGTCTGTGAGGTGTAGCGCAGCTCACTAGTGCTCAGGTGGAAGACGTCCCGTCCAAAGATCGCGTAGGGACCTTCTCGATAATCGGCCCAAAACACGAGATCGCCCGCAATGCTCAGATTCCCATATCGGCTGACCTTTGCCTTGGAAGGCGTCAGGTCTACGGCACCCGCTCCGAAAACATAACCCAAAATTGCGATGTCGCATGGGCCTTTGCTGTAGCAATTTCCATTGGTCCTTTCCTTCCAGGCAATGAATCCATCGCCTGCGGCCAAGGCAAACATCTCGACGCCGCTCTTCTGAACCAAGGTGGTTTCCTTCTTTGTGTCGAAACGCCAACGGCGAATGGAGCGCCCTGGGCCCTTGGTCGTGACCCAATAGACCCCGTCGTCGGTGATGGCGATGGGTTGCTTCTTCGCCATGCGTTCCAGCTGCCCGCCTTGGGAGTAATCAATGTCCCGGAACGTGGCGGAAAATAGAAACTGGGTGCTTCCATTGACGATGTTGGCTCGAAGCAGTCCATTCTGGTACATGGGCATCGTGTACCCCGCCCAGTAGAGCCAGTCCCCATGGAGTGTGGGGACGTAGTTAGTCCATTGCTCACTATCCGGTTTGAACACGGTCCGTTTTCCCGTGGTTAGATTCTGGATGGTGATGACACGATCATCGCCATCAAAGCTGAGCCAGTAGGCGCGGTCTCCGGACAGCTTGGGTGACGACAGGAGGGCCTCTACGGTCTCAAGGATCGCCTCTTTCCCTGTGGTCATGTTCACGTGGACGATGTCCCAGAAACACAACATGCAATTCGGACACTGGAGGCAATCCGTTAGCACCCCATCCTCGTCGGGCTGCGGGTTGGCCCGCATGCACACCATGTTCTCTCCCAGGGCCTCCGGGAAGAGGTCGTCTGCGGCCGCGCTGGTCAGCGCGGACTCGGCTTTGGCCGGGGGAGGGGGCTCATCGGGAGGGGAGGGCGCCAACTCTCCGCCTGGCTCGCAGGCGGAGAGTTGAATAACCAGTCCCAAAAGCAGCCCGATACGTGTCAGGGCTGCTTTCATTATTGAACAACGACTCCCACAGGACCCGCCTCAGCCTTCTCTTCTTTGTTGTAATAGAAGTAGGCTTCGCTCTTGGGCGCGGACGCCTCAAGCGGGTACTGAGCAACCAAGTCGTATCCGAACTCCAGTGGCTCACCGGGTAAGACGGAGTTGATGTAGACGAGCAAATTAAGCGACGTCTTCTCAATCTTCTGCACAACGCCCGCCTCTTTGAGGCCGTTGAGCTCGCTGGTGTCCACCACGAAGCCAGGGGGCAACCCGAGGTCGGCCATGACCATGCCGGTCGCGCCTTCGTCGTTGTTGGTTACCGTGACCTGGACGTGGATGGTGTCATCCACACTCAGGGTGGTCTTGTCGTATTGGACATCAATGGTCAGGGGTCCCGTCACTTCGAGCTCCACATTGGTCCACGGAATGTAGTGAGTGCTGGTCATCTGGTACATCAGATTCCCAAGACCCTCATACTCCAACTCCACGACATTGTCCCCTTCGACAGCCTGCTCATTGAGCTCGACTTGCCACAGGACATCGCCGTTGAAGTCGTTGAAGGTGTGGGTGGCGATCTCTACGCCATTCACACGCACCGTGGCGGTGGCGTCTGTGTTGGGCGAGCCTGTGCTGAGCGAACCGAGCAGCGCTTTGAGCGCCAGCACGGTGGCCTGCGTGGAATAACCCCAGTTGCCTTGATCATCCTTGTTGGCGATCAAGAAGTTCAATCCACCTTGGACATCGCCGGGGTACGCACCCGCCTCCATGAAGGCCAGCGCCACGAGGGCGGTGGCTTCGATGTTGGCGTTGTTTCCCCAGGAGTTGACCATGGTCGCACCATCGGTGCCCCAAGACACAAAGTCGCCATCCTCGATGCGTGCATCGTGGATCTTTTGGACGACCGCGTTGATGGTCGTGTCCGAGGGATCGTTGACCGCCAAGGCCTTGACGACCATGGCTTGGGTGTAGACATCCTCTTCCGCGCCCACTTTCGAGCGCATATGCGCCAACGCCTTGGTCGTCGCTCCGGACTCGTAGCCCGAGTGCAGCAGAGCCCAGGTGATGTACGCCGTGGCGCGCAGAGAGCCTTTGCCGAGGGTCTCGTTGCCCGCGTGCAGATGCATCTCTTCGCCCCATGAGCCATCGGTTCCTTGGCGATCAGCGAGCCATTTGGCGGCGCGCTTGATGACGTTCTCATCCACGTAGTTCACCTTCTTGGTGTCCGTGGTCATCATGACCATCATGGCCGTGAGGATGGCGTTGCCGGGATCGTCGCCCACCCACCAGTTGTAGCCGCCCGAGGCGCACTCAAAGGTGACGAGACGTTGATAACCCGCGGTGATGTATTCCTTGGCTTTGAGCTCGACCTCTGGAGAGATGGTGCCCGTGTCTTTCAGATAGTTGGTAACCAGAACATTGGGCCACGCCGACGACGTGGTTTGTTCAAATCATCCACCTGGAAGGCGGAGCATCGACTCCATACCTTCCACCACCTGGGACATGAACCCTGGATACACTTTGACCAGCAGTTTTTGCGAACCGTCGATGTTGGCATCGGGGACCACAAAGTTTTTGGTGATGGTCGCTTGCGCCGGAGCGCTCGGGTCCGTCGATGAGGGCAAACGTGCCGACACCGTAGACGTGAACTCTTTGCCGTCCGGTTTGACCTCAACCGTGCGCTTGACCGCATCGGACATGGTCTCGCCAATGGCGACAATGGTCAGTCCGTGGAGACCCACGTTGCCGGCCTCGATCTCGAAAGACGTGCCGGTGACCTCGCCCGGAGCGAGGGTGACGGTTTTGGTATCGGAACCCAGGATGTTGACCCACTCGGCGTCTTCCACCGTCAGGGTCACCGTTTGGTCTTTGTCCAAGTAGTTGTAAATGGCTACCGGAACGGAGAAACGGTCATTGCGTGTAATGGAGACCGGGAAGTCGATGTCCACGAAGAACTCCTGGAACACGGTGATTCCGCCGGTACCACT
>CAUZBV010000261.1:0-5664 GCA_963578115.1 Myxococcales bacterium | reverse complement strand
GATCCCCATCGCGCTGCATGCTCAAACCACCCTCTTCGAGGAGCTGGGCCCCATGTATAGGCCTTCCCAGCGCCTGGCAGAACAAGTAGCCGCCGGCACCGACTGGGTCATTGAAGGCGACATCGACGCGGAACAGGTCGCCCTTGCAGAAAAACGAAGCACAGCCGTGGTGTTCCTGGTTGCCCTCCAAGTCCTGGACGAGCAAATCGGTACGCCGGAAGACATCGACATCGGCGCCCGTGTGGGGCTTCGCTGGCCACTCGGGCCATTTGAGCGCATGAATCAAATCGGCATTGCACCCGTACGCGAGCGGGTGCAGGAGTACACGTCACTACACGACGTACCCACCCCTCAAGTCTTACTGAATCAAGGGGACACCCCCTTCGTGCTCCAACAGGTTCATTCCAATAAGGAAGAAGGCGTCGCCACCATCACGATCAACCGACCGGACGCTCTGAACGCGCTCAGTCCTTCCTTGGTGGCGGAGTTGGAACGCCTCTTCGACGCCGCAGCGGCGGATCCAGCCGTAGACGGCATCGTCATTCGAGGCGCCGGAAAAGCCTTCGTCGCGGGGGCCGACCTCAAATTCTTCAAAGACAATTTGGACCGCAACAACGTACACGAGATCGTGGACTTCACGGCCCGAGGTCAAGCCTTGTTTCAGCGGATCGACGATTGCTCAAAACGAGTGGTCATGTTGTTGGATGGTCTTAGCCTCGGCGGTGGCAGCGAGTTGGCTTTGTGTGGCGACATCATCATCGCCACCGACCGTGGCACGCTGGGATTCCCAGAGACGGGACTCGGCATCTACCCGGGTCTTGGAGGGACCCAACGCGCAGCACGCCGATGTGGCATTCCACTTGCTCAGTGGCTGGTGTTGTCCGGACAAGTGATCGACGCCAAGACCGCCGAATCACTCGGCTTGGTGGATCAAGTCGTGTCGCGAGAAGACGCCGACGACTCGGCGAAACGGGCAGCGCTGCATGGTCTCGAACACACACCCCTCAACGAAAGTCCGTTGCGCACATGGGCGGAGACGTGGTTCGCGGCAGAGCGTTTGGAGCAATGGCTCGATGGATCGTTGAGCACCCACGACGACGCCAAGATCGCCAAGCTGGCCAAGAAAATTGGATTCAAAGCCCCCGTCGCTTCCCGCATTGCGACAGAGTTGGTGGCCTTCAGTCAGAATCATTCGATTTCCGAGGGCGTAGCCGAAGAATTGCGCCGATTGCCGGAGGTCTTTCAGACGCAGGATGCGGCGGAGGGAATCAACAGCGTGTTGGAGCGGCGGCGACCCTCGTTCCAGGGCGCATGAATTCACTTGCATTCCATCGAATGCGTGTGTAAAACCGGCGTCTCGAACGAAACGGAGCAATAGCACCATGGCGAATACGAAAATGTTGAAAGAGGATCGAGCCCATCGAAAAGGCGTCAAACGCTCACAGCGACGTCGGCTGAAGTCATTGCAACGGGGGCTGTCCCCCGCGGAAAACCGTCAGATCCGCAATGAACCGATGGGGATCCGAAAATTTGTCGCTGAAGTACGGTCAGCGAACGAAACCGCCGCAAAAGCTGCCGCAGAGAAGGCCGTCGAAAAGGCCGCCGCCAAAGCCAAGGCCGCTGAAGAAGCCGCTGAAGCTGCAAAGGCTGCTGAGGAAGAGGCCAAGGCCGCTGCAGAGGCCAAGGCCGCTGAAGAAGCCAAGACCGCTGCGGAAGAGACCGCTGCGGAAGAGACCGCTGCGGAAGAGACCGCTGCGGAAGAGACCGCTGCGGAAGAGACCGCTGAAGAGGCGCCCGCCGAAGAGACCGCTGCTGAAGAGGCGCCCGCCGAAGAGACCGCTGAAGAGGCGCCCGCCGAAGAGACCGCTGAAGAGGCGCCCGCCGAAGAGACTGCTTCGGAAGAGACTGCTTCGGAAGAGACCGCTGAAGAGGCGCCCGCCGAAGAGACTGCTTCGGAAGAGACCGCTGAAGAAGCCCCCGCCGAAGAGGCCGCTGCAGATGACGCGGAAGCAGACGAAAAAGACGCCAAGTAAGTGCTACAACGGCCTCCTGTTCGAAAGGCCGTGATCCCGGCAGCGGGGCTGGGTACCCGCTGCTTACCGCTCACAAAAGCCATTCCCAAAGAGTTGCTGCCCATCCTGGACCGACCCGGGTTGGAGCTCATTGTTGACGAGGCGGTAGCGAGTGGTGTCGACACGATCGTCTTGGTGACAGCCGAATCCAAACCCGCGTTGGAGGCTCACTTTGAGCCCAATGCTGAGTTGGAAGCGCTGTTGACCCACAAACCCGATATCTTGGAGGCCGTGCGGCGAACAACCTCTCAGTGCCAAGTGATCTCTGCCCTTCAAGACAAACCCTTGGGACTTGGGCATGCGGTCGGTTGCGCGGAAGATGCTGTCGGAAACGAACCCTTCGCAGTGATGCTACCAGACGATTTGGTGTTTGGGGCCATTCCGGCATTGAGTCGACTGATCGAACTCTACGAACAGAGCGGTAAAGGCATCGTGCTCTTGCAGGAAGTTCCGCAAGAAGACACGGAACGCTATGGGGTGGTTCAGGGTGAATTGTGCAGCGACGGCACCATCGCCATTTGCGACATGGTTGAAAAACCCCGCCCCGAAGAGGCCCCCTCGAATCTCGCCATTGTGGGCCGCTACGTATTTCCTGGGGGATTTTGCCAGCGCATTCGGTCCACAAAGCCGGGTGCATTGGGGGAGATCCAGTTGACAGACGCCATGCGCTCACTCGCCCAAGACGAAGGGATGATCGGTGTTCTTTTGTCGGGCGACCGAATCGACACAGGATCTCCCGACGGGCTCTTTGAGGCGGCGCTCTATCTGGCGGCCCGTGAACCCTCACTTCGTTCGATGATCCGCCGCGTCCTGAACCATGCCAACTTCGACGAATAGACGAGCGGCATCGTTCGCGCCGCACTGTCCCTACGACCCACCGACTAGATTGGGGCTACAAAGCCGCGAATAAGCCCTGCCACAAGGCATATGGCCGTGACTGCGATGAAGGTGCGGTTGAACCAGGCTCGGCCGCTCATAGGCGATTTGCCGCGAACGCGCCCCCCAATCACCAGCACCAAGACCGCCATGAGCCACAGCGCAAGCACGGGCCCCATTGGATGCCAACCAAACGCCTCGACCACATCGCCATGAGCCAAAGACACGAAGCTCCGCGTGAGTCCACAGGTCGGGCATCCAATCCCCCACAGCCCTTGAAACCAACAGACGCCGGGCAACTCAATCCCCCCCGCAGTTACCACGCCATTGCTCACGCGTAACAACACGGCAACCAGAAACACAAGGACCACGCTGATCGCCAACACCCAATCCCACGTGCGGTCAGACTTGATCAAAGCAATTCTCCCCCCTCGGATAGAGAAAGGGGGCCAGCAGGGGAAAATGGGCACATCGGAGCTCGTCGAGCTTCGCCGGACCCAAGGGACGCAACATGGTGGACGCGGGGGCCTGTGACGGCCTTTGCTCGCGACCGAACTGGCCACAATCTACCTGCCGATTCCAGCAATCCGCGTGGTGGGGAAATGCACACTTTGCGCACACAACTGTGTCCTCGGCCCAAGACAACTTCAGACCACACCGACCGCTGAGTTCTCCTGCTACGTCCTCATACGCCTTAGAACACTGCGTGCGCTCAACCATCAAACACAAACCCTATCGGAGCTGTCTCGCTCGTGATCATGGGTTCTACGGCTGCCGGGCGCGCTGCCGCAGCATGTGGTCACACAACACGAGAGACACCATAGCCTCCACGATTGGGACGGCCCGGGGCAGTACGCAGGGATCGTGCCGCCCTTTCGGTGAGATGGTGGTCGCACGACCGTCGGACGTCACCGTGTCTTGACTCTGAAAAATGGTGGCTACGGGCTTAAAAGCCACACGTAAGAAGATGTCTTCCCCATTGCTGATGCCACCTTGGATCCCGCCACTGTGATTGCTTGTCGTTCGCACCTCACCGTCCGACATGACAAAGGGATCGTTGTGTTGGGAGCCCCGCAGCAACGTGCCGGCAAAACCACTGCCGACTTCAACGCCCTTGGCGGCCGGGATGGAGAGCATCGCCTTGGCCAAATCGGCCTCCAATTTGTCAAACACGGGCTCGCCCCAGCCGGCCGGCACACCCCGGACCACACACGACACCACGCCGCCGACGGTGTCGCGCGCTTTGCGTGCCTCTTGAATCGCCGTCTCCATGTCCGCAGCGGCTTTGGCGTCCGGGCAACGAGTGGGATGAGCATCGACCGCGTCGGGCGTAACCGAGGATGGATCGACTGCGGCGGTCACGTCAGCGACTTGGGCGACCCAACCAACCACGCAGATCTCTGGACACCGTGTACTCAACACACGTTTGGCGACGGCCCCAGCCGCCACTCTGGCCGCCGTTTCTCGAGCGCTGGCTCGTCCGCCCCCTCGCCAGTCGCGACGTCCGTACTTGGCGTCGTAGGTATAATCCGCATGCGAGGGTCGGTATTTGTCTTTGAAGTCCTCGTACTTGGACGAGTCCACATCCGCATTTCGAATCAACAATCCAATGGCTGTACCCAACGTATGACCTTCGAAAATACCGCTCAGAATTTCCACTTGGTCCTTTTCTTTCCGGGGCGTCACGAGCTTGCTTTGACCCGGCCGGCGGCGGTCCAACTCCGCTTGAATGTCCGGCGCACCAATGGGAATGCCCGCTGGACACCCTTCGATGACCACACCGAGACCCGGACCGTGGGATTCCCCAAAGGACATGATTCGAAACAACTGGCCAAAACTATCGCCCATCGAGACCCATTATCGACCATTGTGCACTGTGGAACAACGTCTCAACCCCTTCGAGCACACAAAGGCTTGTCTGAACGGCGTTCGTACCGTACTCTGCGCCCATTGATCGTCAAGGAGACCACCATGTTTAGCGAGCTGCGACAGCGCCACAAAGAACTTCACGAACGATTTACTCGGCTACGGAGCTATCTTTGACCTGTCGGTATTGCGGGCACAACTCGCAGACCTCGATGAACAAACGGCCGAACCTTCCTTCTGGGACGATCCCAACGCCGCCCAAAAATTCCTCAAACAAAAGAAGCAGCTAGAGGTCTTGCTGGCGTCCTACGACGCCCCTTCCCAGCCTCTGGAAGATGCGATGGTTCTTGTCGAGTTGGGCGAGGAAGGCGAAGACACGTCGGTGTGCGACGAAATTGTGAGCTCCTTTGAAGAGATTGAAATCCAACTGACCAAGTTGGAGATCAATCGCATGCTCGGTGGCCCTCAAGATGGATCCAACGCCATTGTGCACATCAACGCGGGCGCCGGCGGCACCGAATCGCTCGACTGGGCCGGCATGCTCTTCCGCATGTACCTGCGATATTGCGATCTCAAGGAATGGAAGCCCACGATCATCGACCAACAAGAAGGGGATGAAGCGGGATACAAGAGCGTCACCATGTCCATCGAAGGACAGTACGCCTACGGCATGCTCAAGGCCGAAAACGGGATTCATCGCTTGGTCCGGATATCACCCTTCGACGCCGGCGCTCGGCGTCACACCACATTTGCGAGTGTGGCCGTGTATCCGGAGGTCGCCGACGACATCGACATCGAGATCAATGAAAGCGACCTCAAAGTCGACACCTACCGGGCTGGTGGTGCGGGT
>CAUZBV010000260.1:0-5670 GCA_963578115.1 Myxococcales bacterium | reverse complement strand
CTCCCAGTCGCGCGCATGATAGTGCATGTAGGTGATAAAATAATGGGACGCGGTGGCCACCAGACCGTAGTAGAGGTGCGCCGGGAGGGGGTGATCCGGCAGATGGTCCCAATTGTTTCGGTGCTCCAAGTCCCCATCATAATGAACACGCAGTGGCACATCCGCCCGGGCTCCTTGATCGTCGGGACCTCCAGCGGCCGTGTCTTGATACCAAATGGGCGCAAAATACAGCGCCACATCATGAGCGCTCAAACCGGCCCCCACAGGAGAGATCTCCTTGCTGGGCGGGGCACCCGGTTGCGCGGGATCGACAGGCCCTTGTGCTTGGCTGTCCACGCCCACCTCAAGCGCTCCGTCGGCGATCCCATCCGCGGGCGGCTGATCAACGTCCGCGTGGGGCAAGTCCGTGATGTCCAGGATGATCCCGTCGTCTGGCGAGGTGTCTGACAGCGTGTCCCCTGGCACGTCTGGGGGCGGGGTGGGAACATCTGTCGCCCCACCATCCTGTGGTGGGGGCCTCTTCTGACCGGTGCCACACGCGGCAAGGATCAGCCCAAGAACGACAAAGACACCTCCAATTCTGGCCAAACAATCTTGCGCGTGCACCCACACACCCTACTGAGACCCGTCGTCCACTTCAACTCTTGGCACGACCTTTGCTGTATCTGCGGAGGCTGGGGTTTCGAGGCCCCACTGCAGAGGTGAAGAACGATGACGAATTGGAACGAATGGAAGACGACGCTATTGGCAGGCTGCAGCCTCCTGCTCTGGCTCGCAATGAGTGCTTGCAACCAGGGTTCGGCGATCATGGAATCGGTGACCGACCCCGTCGAAGAAGGGGATGACATTGCCGCTGTCGGGCTCACCGCCGGAAAGGCCGACGGGCCATTTTCGGACTGTGATTTGGCGCAGATCGTGTCCTTTGTGAACGATCCCTCCACCACGGAAGGCACCTTGCGACACGCGGGAGTGCACAGTCGCGCTTCCAAGATGATCCCGGCCTACCGAAACGGCTTGGACAACGTACCGGGAACAGCGGACGACGACGCCTTTGATTCGGCGGAAGAGCTCGATGACGTCGTCTACGTGGGCCCAGCCGCATTCCGTCAGCTCGCTGCCATCGTGGCACCGCGCTGCGAGAACATCCCCGTGGCCAAAGCCCAGGTCGTCTTCTCCCCCAAGAACTACCAAGACAGTCACCTCGCTTTGAGTGCTGAGTTGATTCTGCAAGCCCAACGGTCCATCGATGTGGCGATGTATAGTCTGCGGGATTGGACCATTGTGGACACGTTGGAGGTCGCAGTGGACCGTGGCGTGCGTGTGCGGCTGCTTTTCGACACGGCCCGTAAGGACAAGATGGACCCGGAAGGGACCATGTCGGCGGCATTGGAAGATCGTGGCATCGATGTCCGTTGGGTCAACAAGATCATGCATCACAAATTCTGCATTATCGACGGCCCCCAACAGTATGCAAACCACCCGGGTCTGTCGGTTGTGATGACCGGAAGTGGCAACTGGTCGCACTCGGCCGGCACGCGCTACGACGAAAACACCGTGATCTTCTATGGGCACTACGAAGCGGCGTACGCCTTTCAAATGGAGTTCGACCACCTGTGGGCCCACGCCCGGCTCTTTGACTGGAACGACATGATCGCAGACATCCCGACGACACCCATCACCAACGGAATGCTTCCAAAGCAACAAGACTTTGAAGCCCTCTTCACGTCGGCGAACTTCCGAACATACGAGTCGGCCTTGCACGGCCCAACCTTCGGAACGCTGGCGGATATGAACACGGTGTCCGACCGTTTCGTGGCGTTGATTGACGGTGCTCAGGAGTCCATCATCGTGGCGTCCGGCCATCTTCGTTCACGTCCCATCTCCGAAGCCCTCATGGCCAAGAGGCTCGCCGACCCGACTGTAGAGATCCGGGTGTACTTGGACGGACAGGAGTACATCAGCAACTACTGGTACGAGAAACAACAGGAAAACTTGGCCTTGTGTCTGGAGGCGGCGGGCGAGAGCCAAAGCAAGCGCCGGGCCTGCATCGAAAAGGGATTTCTCTTCGGATACAGCCTGCATCAAGCGGGCATTGACGTGCGCTACAAGTATTACGCCTATCGGTGGCATTACTCCTACGCCGAGCAGATGCATCACAAATACATGGTTGTGGACGGGAAGACCTTGGTGACGGGCAGCTACAACCTGTCGGACAATGCAGAACATCAGTCGTTCGAGAACATCGTGGTCATTCAAACCGCCGAGTTCCCCCAACTTGTTGCCCATTTCGAAAATAATTTCGACACGATCTGGGACACAGGCCGGGGGGCGGGGTTCTATAATGAGCTGATGGACACCATTGAGGAGGCGACCCACAGCTTCCCCATCGTCTTTCCCTCCATGGCATTGAATTGGGACGAAGTGACGGCGTTGAAGGAAGAAATTCGCGACCGATGCCCCGACATTAACAGCGAGTCGTATCTGAAAGAGCCGCAAAGCCACCAAGAGTGCACGTTCTAACAAACATCGACCCTCACAAGGACGATAGACCGCCCCACTGGCGCTCTGATTTCTGGCCACAGGGCCCCGAGGCCCGCTACACTGTATTCCATGAGGTCACCCGCCGGCCTGCTGATACTCTTCGCCACGGTGAGCGCGTGCGCAACAACCGGTCCGCCCCGTATCCAAGCCCCACCATCCACAACGGACTACGTGGTGGTGGCAGCGCGATCGTTTGAACCCCTGCTGAGCCCCCTGCTCGCTCACCGACAAGGCCAGGGGCACAGTACGCGGTTGGTGCACACGGAAGCGCTTGCTCTCGCACCGCACGGCGGCGAGTCACCCGCAGCAGCCTTTCGAGCGGCGTTGCTTCAAGCGCTCGGACCGGATGCGGCTTCACTGCGGTACCTCCTCTTGGTCGGCGATGTACCCGACCAAGGGGCTCCCGACGGGCAGACCACTTCAACCATTCCCACGTTCTATGCACCGAAATTGCAGTACGGCAGCAGACGGGCAACAACACTGGCCACAGACCATCCGTACACGGTCCCCCCGCCCGGCGGCGACCGACCGATCGCGGTTGGACGTGTCCCGGCACGGACGGCCGCAGACGTAGAGGCGTTCGTCAAAAAGACCCTCCGGTATGAGACCCAGGACGCGGGGGGCGCTTGGCAACGTCGTTTGTTGCTTTTTGCGGGTCCGGCCGACTTAGGTCCTTTGGCAGACACGCTGATCGAGCACCTGAGCACACGCCTCATCGACCACGGCATCCCCTATTCTTACGATGTACTCCCCGTCTTCGCGAAGGCGGGGTCCAAGTTCGTCTATCGCTTCGATCGACTCGGCGAGAAGTTGATCTCGGAGATGGGCCGAGGCGCCCTCATGGTGACCTACGTGGGCCACGGTAGTCGGTCCCACTTCGACGCAGTTCGCTTCCGGGGAAAATACTACCCCTATGGCACCATCGCCCAGCTGAACACCGTCTCGATCCCACAAGGCGCACCCTTCTTCGTGTCCCTCACCTGCAGCACAGGTCATTTTGACCAAGCCCGGGGGCGGCCTTCGCTCGCCGAGACGCTGCTCCTCAACCCCAAAGGACCGGTCGCCGTGTTCGCGTCGAGCCGCGTCAGCCATCCCTATGCCAACTTGCTCTATGCAGATGCCCTGATTGAGGTGTTTCTCAAGGAGCGCGTCACGACCATCGGGGATGGTTTGTTGCGGACCAAGGAGGTCATGATGGCCAGCGGCAACCCATTGCTTGAGATCCTCTTGAAGAACAACGCGGACGAGCTGCGGGCCGAACATCGAGACCTCTACAATCTCTTGGGGGATCCGGCCACACGCCTTCGCTACGCCCGTTCACTCCGACTGTCGTTGGAACCGGCCGGTCCCGACGGCACCCCTCAACGCGTGGTGATCCGGCTGCCCACGGATGGCACGACTGGGAGCCTCCCCAGTGACGCGACGCTCCTCGTTACACTCGAGACGCTCCGGTCCAACCCCGGCACAGCCATCCCGCGGAAGGCCGTGGAACAGATGCCAAGAAGCGCCCTCTTCAAGGCCATGGAGGAGAATCACCGCGTGGCGGCTGATCCGATCCGCCGCACCTGGCGGCCAACGATGCACAAAGGGCAAGCGACCGTGCTCTTGGTGGATTTGCCGACAAACGAACCCCTTCTCATCAAGGCGCTCCTTGAGGACCCCACCGGTTCGGCGATCGGGTACGTTTGGATTCGTTCCCCGCGCTAGCCCCAAGGGGTTCCTGCCTCTAGAAAATGAAGTCTTACTCCCTCTAATGGAGTCGTGCTATGGTCCGCCAAATGAGGAGAGTAAGCGACCCAAAACTGTCCCGATGCAGGGGGTGTGCGTGACCGACCGAAACCGGACAGCCGTACGCGCCTTTCTCTGCTTATTCTTCCTGTCGGGCATGACCAGCCTGGTCTATGAGACCGTCTTCACGAAGATGCTCTCCTTCGTATTTGGCAGCACCGCCTATGCCACCAGCACCGTGTTGGGAGCCTTCATGGCGGGATTGGCTCTGGGCGCCTGGGCGCTCGGTAGGATCGCCGATCGCGTCGCGCGCCCCATACGGCTCTATGCACTCCTGGAAGTATTGGTGGCCGTCTGGGCGCTCTGCCTGCCCTGGATGCTGGAGGCCCTGGAACATCTGTACGTTGCGGCACATCAAGACTTCGGTGCCAGTTTCGCCGGTGTGACCGCCCTACGCTTTGTGCTCTGTTTCCTCCTGGTCTTGATCCCGACCGTCGCCATGGGAGGGACATTGCCGGTGGCAATCCGCGCCTTGGCCAAGGACGTTCAGAGTGTGGGTCCCGTGCTCAGCCGACTCTACGGCGTCAACACCTTTGGTGCGGCCACAGGAGTCCTCCTGGCCGCCTACTGGGTCATTCCCACCTTGGGCATTCAAGGCACCATCTGGCTCGCGTCGGGCGTCAACGCGATGCTGGCCATCGCTGCCTTCGCGGTCGAACGAAGGCTGGCCCCCATAGCGCCGAAGCAAGAGAACGTGACAACGAACGAGGAGACGAAGCAAGCTGACCGTGGTCCCGAGGAAGAGCCTGTGCCGCTGTGGCTATTGCAGTTGGGCGCTTTTGTCAGTGGTTTCGCCACGCTCGCGTATGAGGTGGTGTGGCTGCATCTCTTGGCCACATTGATCGGCAATTCGGTGTATGCCTTTGGGATTATGCTGTCTACGTTCCTCTTCGGGTTGGCTCTGGGTGGTGCACTCTCCGCGCGATATGCCCAATCCACAGCCCGCGCATTGACTGTGGTGGCAGTCACACAAATTGCGCTCGGATTAACCGTGTTGGCGTTGATGCCGCTCTGGGACACCTTGCCCCTCGTGTTCATGTGGGTGGGCACATTGGAGCCGGGCTTCTTCCTGGGTGAGCTCGCACGCTTCTTGGTGAGCTCCTTGTTGCTCGTGGTGCCCTGCACGTTGATGGGCATGACCTTTCCCCTCATCGCCCGGGCGATCGCACGAAATGCGGGGAATTTTGGCAAAGAGATCGGCCGTGTGTATGCCATCAACACCGCCGGCGCCATCGCGGGCAGTCTCGCGTCCGGCTTCTTGTTGTTGGGCTGGCTGGGCAGCCAAGCCAGCATCCTGGCGCTGACGGGCGTCAGTATTCTTCTCGGCACACTCTTCCTGTG